>JBNLAL010000035.1:0-9719 GCA_050302115.1 Gammaproteobacteria bacterium
GCATTAATCAGACCGGTGTTTTCCCAGTCCGTAATTTCCTGCGCCAGTTTTCCCTTAAAAGAGGTCCCCATCCATTTTCCCCTTTATCTTTGCTTTTCGCTTCGGGCAGTATAACTGAATAAGGAAAGGGATTAGACCGTTTTCTCAGGTTTTATCGATCAAACTCCAGTGATGAACATCATAACGTTGCCCATCTTTTGTTACTTCCTGTTTCAGGATGCCTTCCAGAACAAAACCGTTCTTTTCCAGTACCTTCATTGATACCTTGTTCGGTTCCAGTACGGGTGCAAATAACTTGCTGTATTGCTTTGCTGCAAAAACCTGATGAACCATTTCCTTTAACGCTGCACTGGCAATACCTTGTCCCCAGTAATCTTCTCCAAGCCAATAACCTATTTCAGCGATATGGTTTCTCCAACCTGCTTGCGGGGTTATACCAATGCTGCCAACCAGCTCACTGTTATATTCAATGACTTTTGTTACCGCATTGTTTTCCTTGCTACCTGTTTCAATCCACCATTCCGCATCTTCTTTGGTATAAGGAAACGGAAACGTATCAATTAAATATCTCGAAACGTTTTTGTTGTTAGCAAGTTGCACCAAGCGTTCAACATCTTCCTTTTTGTAATCGCGTAGTTTAATCATTTAAAGTTTAATAATCTTTTCCAACATCGATTTACTATTAATGTAATCCGGTTCAATTCGAATTTGTTTATCACCATCATTTAACAACAAACCTGGAAAACTGTTTAAACCTAATCGGCGAGATTGTTTTATTTCCTGCCGTAAGGTTTCGTCTGTTTCTTCTGATTTAAGATCATCACTGAATTTGTTTTTGTCCAAACCAACTTCTTCTGCGAGTTCAATTAATGTTGATGTATCGGAAGGATTGCGAGCCTGCAGGTAATACGCATTTTGTATGGCGTGTGTCATCACGAGATCAAACTCACTGCCTTGTTTGCGTGCGGCGATCACAGCGCGACATGCAGGATAAGTTGAACGCCGTGGTTTGCAGTTTGTCCAGAAATCATAATTAAACTTTGTGTCTGGCACAGTCAGTTCGATCCTTTTCCAGTTTCCGATCACAAATTGTTTTGTTGCTTCCGGCATCGGGTCATCATTGTCTCTGGCTAAACCACCTAACAATCTGATTACTTCGATCTCTTTCGGTAATGCTTGCAGTAATTGAGTCAGTGACGGTCGAAAGGCATAACACCAACTGCACATCGGATCATGACCATAGTAAAGCCTGACCGCCACGATTGAATTACAATTTGAATTCAGTGTTTAAGATTTTTGCCACCGGATTGTTTTTTAACGTGACGTATTTCGGTAAACCATTTTCATACGGCGGATAATCTTCACCGGCAATCAATGGACTTAAGTAACGACGACAGGCATCGGTAATACCGAAACCATCTTCAGTAATAAATTCCTTTGGCATCATCTTTTCAACGTTGGCGACGTCTTCCAGTTTCGCCTTACCAATATCCCAGACATAAGGTTCGTCTGATTTACGATCAATGGTTGGCATGACTGCATTCTCACCGGCGATTGCCATTTCCACTGCGGCCTTACCTAATGCATAGGCTTGATCGACATCCGTCTTGGAGGCGATATGACGTGCAGCACGTTGCAGGTAATCGGCCACGGCCCAATGGAATTTATAACCCAATGCGTCTTTTACCATATTGGCCACGACCGGCGCAGCACCACCGAGTTGCGCATGGCCAAAGGCATCGCGCGTGCCCTGCTCTGCCAGGAATTTTCCGTCCGGCCAATGTGCACCTTCGGAAACAACGATCGAGCAGTATTCATACTTCTCAACGTTTTCTTTTACTTTATTAAGAAAGGCTTCCTGGTTGAATTCGACTTCAGGAAATAAAATCACGATCGGGATATCGTTGTCTTTATCTGCAGCTAGACCACCGGCTGCGGCAATCCAGCCTGCATGACGACCCATCACTTCGATCACAAACACCTTGGTCGAGGTTTTGGCCATGGAACACACATCAAACGAGGCCTCACGCGTTGACGTGGCAATGTATTTCGCCACCGAGCCAAAGCCCGGACAGACATCGGTAATGGGCAGATCGTTATCAACGGTCTTCGGCACATGGATGGCCTGGATCGGGAAACCCATTTTTTCGGAAAGCTGTGAGACTTTATGGCAGGTGTCGGCGGAATCACCACCACCGTTATAAAAGAAATAACCGATATCGTGCGCCTTGAAGATTTCGATCAGGCGTTCGTATTGTGCCTTGCTTTCTTCCAGTCCTTTCAATTTATAACGGCAGGAACCAAATGCACCGGAAGGTGTATATCTCAATGCGGCAATATCGGCATCGGATTCCTGGCTGGTATCAATCAGGTCTTCCGTTAAGGCACCGATAATTCCATTACGCCCGGCATAGACGTTTGCAATCTTGTCTTTATGTTGACGGGCTGTCTCGATCACCCCACAGGCACTGGCGTTGATGACTGCTGTGACTCCCCCGGATTGGGCATAAAATGCGTTTTTGGCCCCTGCCATAGTCCTTCCTCTCCCGAATTATGAAATTATTGTGAAACTCGACCCTGTAAAACACGGTCTACATTTGTTGTGATAAACTGCAATGATAAAACAAACTAGAGACAAAGTGTTGCCACTAAGTGCAACATGATATCAACTTAATGTCCTTATCTACTTTTAAATCTCTGCTGACATACTACAAGACTATATTGTTATCGCTTGTCATATTACCGGCTCTTGTTTTTGCTGGTACCACCCAGGATCTGCCTGATTTTGGGGATTCTGCGGGCACCGTGGTGTCGCCGGATTATGAACGACGATTGGGGCAGCTTTTTTTAAAACAGATACGCCATTATTCAAAAGTGGTTACTGATCCTGAGGTTGAATCCTATATTCAATCGCTCGGTTATCAGCTGACTTCACACAGTGACAGTGCCGAACAACCTTTTTCTTTCTATGTTATCGATAATCCACTGATTAATGCTTTCGCCGGCCCGGGCGGTGTCATTGGTATGCATACCGGCGTCATATTGAATTCGGCAAACGAAAGTGAAGTTGCTGCAGTTATGGCCCATGAAATCACACACGTTACCCAACGACATCTGGCGCGCATGTTTGAAGAGATGGAACGCTATAGTATGCCAACAGCGGTCGCCATGATTGGCGCCATCATTGTTGGTATTGCCAACCCTGAAGCGGGGGCTGCAGCGCTCGCCGGTGTTTCCGGTTTAAATGCACAAAACCAGATTAATTTTACCCGTGCTAATGAAGAAGAGGCAGACCGTATTGGTATGCAGTTATTGGCGCGTGCCGGTTATAACCCTGGCGGCATGCCGTCATTCTTTGAAAAACTACAACGTATATCCCGTTATTCTGAAGGGAGCGCACCGGAATTTTTGCGTACTCACCCGTTAACGACTTCACGTATTGCTGATTCCATTGCACGTGCTGAAGAATATCCGCCGAAAGAATATAAAAATACACCTTCTTATGAACTGGTTAAGAAAAAGCTTTATGTATACTCTTTTAAAACACCGAATGAAGCAGTCAAACAACTGCGTTTAGAACTTAAAACGAGCGAATATTCAGAAGAAGATAAAATGCCGATCCGTTATGGACTTGCCTATGCTTATATTGGCAATAGCGATTATGCACTGGCCAAACAGCAGGTCGAGCACTTATTAAAAAGTAATCCCGATAATCCTTCCTATCTTTTACTTGCTGCAAAACTGGAAACTGAAAACTCAAACTACAATAGAGCTTTCAAACATTTTGAAAAAGCTTATAGCCTTTACCCGGATTACAAGCCCGTCGTTATTAACTACAGCCGCGCATTGCTGGATGTAAAACAGGCTGAAAAGGCCCGTGATATTTTAAAGAGTTATGAACGACATCATACTCATGATTTAAAATCTTATACTTTGCTTGGGCAGGCTGAAGCCATGCTGGGTAATGAAATTGAAACAGCCATCATTCAGGCAGAATATTATTATCTTGCCGGAGAAACCAAACTCGCTGTAGATAAATTAAAATTCATTAAACAACAATACAAACTTGATTATTACCAGGAACAACGTATATCTGCACGCATGGCTGAACTGGAATATGAACTTGATCTTGAGAAAGATTTGGAAATTTAAACGTTATGTTAAGACGTGACACGTTAAAACTCATTGCTTCAGGTTCATTAGTTTTTATTTCGGGGTTAATTAAACCTATATACGCATTAGCAAAACGCAATGAAGAAGCTTTCTCGGCAGAAGACTTTGATACTGCATTACATACTTATTTTCCCGGTTTTGAAATTATTGAATCCGAACAAATTTCAATTGGCGTACACCCGGAAATTGAAAATGGTGCTGTCGTACCGATAAAAATCAATACCGATCTGCCTGATGTCGTATCTATCAGCATTTTCGTAGATAAGAACCCCAACCCTTTGATAGCTAATTTTGATCTCTTTCCCGGTTGCAAGGGATTTATATCAACGCGTATAAAAGTACAGAACCCTTCAAATATCTATGCCGTGGTTAAATCTAACGACAAGGTTTATATGACCAAAACGTTTATCGAAGTGCATGAAGGGGGATGTGGCTAATGGCTTCGACGATTCGGTTAAAAACCCGGTTACGAAATGGCATAACCACTGTGCGTGCCTTGATACGCCATCCTATGGAAACCGGGTTTCACGTCAATGAGGAAACCGGTGAATTGATCCCGGCACATTACATTACACTGGTTACGGTTAAACATAATGATAATATCATTCTGTCTTGCGACTGGAGCCGGGCTGTTTCCAAAAACCCTTATCTTTCCTTTATGTTTGAAGGCGCAAAGGAAGGGGATAAACTTGAGCTAAGCTGGGTTGATACTAAAAATAAAACCGATTCATTAGAAACGCTGATAAAATAGAGCGCTTCAAACCTAAAACTTTATTTTAATGCGCGCATTATTCATTTTTTTGCTATTTGTTGTGCTTGCTTTTCTTTGCGGCGCGGCGCTTGCTTACCCTTTAAAACTGTTACTCGATCCTGCATTGGGACTTGCATTTAGAAAATACCTGACCTATGCAACGCTAATCAGTGGATTATTGATCAGTGGCATCTATTTGCAGATGTATAAACTGCTTTCATTCAAGGCATTTGGCTATAGCGGCGGCATTAATAAATTTGCTAATGGCATGATGAACGGTTTTGTATACGGCGCATTTATTATGCTGATGATTGAAGTGACATTATTCCTGCTAGGGATACATGAAATCGACCACAGCAGGAGTTTTTCGCTTGATGTGATTTCCCTGTTATTTGTTAAGGCCATTGTCGCCGGCTTGTTAATCAGTCTTATTGAAGAATCGATCTTCCGTGGCGCTTTGTTTACCGGGCTTTACAATAGAACCGGGGCAACAATAACCGTCTTTTTTACAGCATTGGTGTATTCAACAGTTCACTTTATTCGTTATCGTGATCTGCCCGATGAATCCAGCGTCGAATGGTATACCGGTTTTACAATGATGCCCGAAGCCTTCAGGCGTTTTTATGAATGGAATATAGCCGATTACTTTTTAACCCTTTTTATATTTGGTGTTTTATTAGGACTATTAAGATTAAAACACAAAAGTATCGCAGCATGTGTCGGCGTCCATGCCGGCATTGTGATGTTAATCAAGATCGCCGATTACTTTACTAACCGTACTCATGATAGCAACTATAATTATCTGGTCAGCCAATATAATTCTACATTTGGCTGGATAAGTTTTATTGTTATTTTATTATTTACTGTTTTTTATTTTGTAAAAATACAAAGAAAAAAGAGCCTGTAAACTAATCGTCTTGTTCAAGATCCCTTTTAGCACGATTTGATTCAAGCAATTCAGTTAAACAAAGACCATAGATGCCCACTGCATCTTTTGGTTGAAGATTATCTTCCTTATCTTGTGCGATAAGTCCCGCGGCCAGAATTGCAGCAATAATATGATCTTCATTCATACTTATCTCTCCATTCTTTAATGATGTGTTTCAATAATATTATAAACAGTTCATTCAAGAATTTCAGGGAGAAGAGCAAACTCCTTTTAAATTATTTTATTACATCAGGATGGAATAAAGTCTTTCCATTCACCTTAAAGTTTCTGATCAATTCCTGACCTTCTTCTCCACGTATAAAAGCAGAATATTTTCTGGCCAGATCGATCTTTGTATGTGGATGCTTTTCCGGGTTTACCAATATCACATGGTAAGGGTTATACAACATCGCATCATTTTCAAATAACACCTTGAGCTTTATCTTGTCTTTGTATGCCAGATAAGTGCCTCTATCTGTCAGCGTGTAGGCATCCTTGTCGTCGGCAATACGTAATACAACTCCCATGCCCTGCCCAACAGACAAATACCAGTCTCCGGAGGGTTTAGTGTCGATCGTTTGCCAAAGCTTTTTTTCTTTTTTATGTGTGCCGGAATCGTCGCCACGGGAAACAAAAACATGATTTGATTTGATTAAACGCGACATGGCATCCTTGATGTCACCTGCTTCTGATAAATTTGCAGGATCATCCTCAGGACCTATGATTACAAAATCATTATGCATAACCGCTTCGCGCTCGATACCATAACCCCCTCCTACAAATTTCTTTTCCGCTCCGGGTGCATGTACCAGAATGACATCGACATCACCGTTCATACCTAAACGAATGGCCTTGCCGGTACCGACAGAAATGACATCGACCTTAACGTTATTTTCTTTCTCAAACGGAGGATGCAACACGGCCAATAAGCCTGAGTTGTCCGTGCTGGTTGTCGTTGCGAGTTTTAATCTTTCAGTATCGGCAGAAGACTGCAACGAAACCAAAGACAATAAAATAAAACTTAATAACGTAAATAGTTTTTTCATTTTAAAATTTCTCTCTATCAAATCATTAAACATTAGAATTCAACTTGTGCACGCATCTGGAATGATTCCGGCTCATCCGCATCAGAACTGCCGCCTTCAACATCCAGCACTTTTACATAGTTTGCAGTCATACGAATGTTGTTCGTTGCAAACCAGTTCACACCAAAGCTCAGATTCTCGGCTTCGCCTCCATTGATATCCGCATCATTCAAATCAACACTACTGAAGCGAACCGCCAGTTGCCATGCGCCCATACCACCCTTGCCGACAACTGAATGCGGTTTGACCTTGCCATAGGAACCTTTGCTACCGCTGTAATTGCGCATGTCGTCCGTCAGGAACCAGCTGCCTTCAAGGTAATAACCGGAGAAATCCAGATCAGGACTACCACTACCATCACGTTCAATATCAACGTAGTAGTATTCCCCCTGTAATGAAGCACGATTAAATGTGTAGGCTGCTTCGGCTACCGTTCTCAAGTTTGAGTCCGCATTGATTGAACCCGTGCTGACTTCCTTGATATTTGTGACATGTGATTCCGGTCGTTCACTAAAAGATATGGCATCGTTAGAACCACTTTCCCTGTATGAAACAGAAGCACCTAAATGCAAATGCTGTTGTTTATCCAGTATCGGTGCGTAGGTACCCCGGCCGGTAAAAGCATAACCTTCATCTTCATTACTGCTGGCACCATCGATACCTTCACCAAACAGGCCGGCGTTCAAACTCCAGTTTTTACCACTGCGACCGGCGGCTACACCAATTGCACGGCCCGGAGTAAACAAATGAGGTAAGCCTCTTTCAGTAAATGTGATGTATTTGGAACTGGTCATGTTTTGCAAACTAAACGGTTGCTTGAAATGACCTACCGTAACTTTCCATGGCAAACCGGTATATTGAAGATACGCATCGGCAATACCGCTACTACCGGTATTTACAAAGTCGTATTGCAGTTTATATTTCCATGCTTGCCACAGCTTTCCCTGAACAAACAAACGTGCACGGCGCATTTCTGTCCCATCGGTATGATGCAGGTTATCTTCATCATAAAAAGCCGCATCCGCCTGAACACGTCCACCAACACGCATACTGAAATCACCATCGTTGGAGGCAATTTCCAGTTTATCCTTTACTGTGATCTTCGCCTGATCCTTTGTTGCAACCTTTACCTCTTCCTTTACCATCTTTTTAACTTCTTCTTTAGCAACAACGGCCGTTGTTTCGGTTGAGGCTGCATCGCCCTGGTTTGCTGCCTGAACCACCATCTGATAAACATCTTTGCTTATCGTGCCATTGTCTTGCAATGCCTTTAACAACTCCATCAATGCATGATTGGTATCGGCCTGGGTTAGCGGAGAAAACAATATTCCACTGATCAGGAACGGAAATATTAACTTTAAATGTTTCATTGGATTTTCCTTGGTTTATATATGTTTCGAAATGCATATTTTTGTTATTTTCTGTAATAATAAGGAGAATGAAATATAAATAAATATGAAAAGATCTATATAAATGAAGATATATTTCGATGTTCGCTGGCTGGTTGATGACAATGATCAGGAGATCGATCAACGGCTATTACAACTATTGGCAAAAATAAAGCAGACCGGCTCACTGCAAACTGCCGCCCAGGAAATTAATATCTCCTATCGAACCGCCTGGGAAATCATTCGTCACTGGAATGATGTGTTCAATGCGCCACTTTGCTTAATGGAAAGAGGAAGAGGTTCAAAACTAACACCCCTTGGGGAAAAAGTAATTCAAACTAAAGTAACCGTTGATACTAACTATGCTGACGCTTTAGACGATACCGCACATGAACTTAACAAAGAAATTGGCAAACTTACGGGCCAACAACAAAACAGAAAAAAACTGTCTGCATTCGTTAGTCATGATTTAACAACCCTTTATTTACAAGCCTTGTTGGAAAAATCGACTAACATTGATATTGAATTTATTTCTCGCGGTAGTCTGGAAAGTTTGAGATTACTGAACCTGTCACAAGCAGATATTGTTGGTTTTCATTTCCCTGAAGGAGAATTGGCTCAAATTCTCGCGCCAACTTATTCCCCCTGGCTGGATGATGATAAACATTTACTGATTCAACTCACCACACGGGAACAGGGATTAATTATCAAACCTTCGATGGCTGAACATATTACTTCGCTACAAGGTTTAACACGGCGGTCGGTAAAGTTTATCAATAGACAAAAGGATCCGGTACCCGGGCTATCTTTGATGAATTAATAAAACTTAACGGCATTAATAAAAAAGATATTAACGGATATGAAAGAGAGGAATTTACTCATACTGCTGTTGCGGCAATGATCTCCAGTGGTCATGCTGATATCGGATTTGGTTTAAAAGCTGCTGCTGTACAATTTAAACTGGCTTTTATCCCTTTGACCACCGAGGCCTATATCATCGCAATGAATAAGTCTTTACCAAAAGAGATAAAAGACGAAATTCGTACAGTAATGAAAGACAGCAAGTTAAAAAGCAAAATTAATAAATTAAGCGGCTATAACACCAAACTGACGGGCAAAATAATTCACGCAAATAAATTATTATCCCATCATCCACATACTTAAAAATTTCAGGAAAGGATTAATTAAAGAATGGTGGGCGGGTCGCTCTCGACTCCTGTCTACCGCGACACTCATACATCCATGTATATCGTGCTCGATGCGACAACATTGACGGGATCAATGTTGGACGCGCAACGCGCGCCCGTAGGGCAAAAGCCATGGACGGCTTTTGTCAGCGCCCGACCAATTCATTTTAATCCATTGGTCTTTTGCTTTATTAATCTTATTTAGAA
>JBNLAL010000036.1:0-9448 GCA_050302115.1 Gammaproteobacteria bacterium
AGTAAACCAGTTAGTTAGAATATTCTCGACAGAAAGAAAAAGGGAAAGAATTTATTAGCGCCTGTCTTACGCGGAATTCCTCTATACTCAAATTTTTGTTGTACATTAGCGACTCTGAACCTCGCCCAGATCACCTGTATTTAAAAAGTGTAACTTTATCAACGGGCGAGGCTTTGGGCAAGCAATGGAATGTGATAAATTCCTATTTTTTCAATAGATAAGAACGGCTAGTTTATGTCCCTCGATAAATCAGAAGTGCAAAAAATTGCCTGGTTGGCCCGCCTGGCCATCGATGAGCAGGATATTTCAAATTACAGTAATGAGCTGTCCAGTATCCTCGGTCTTGTTGAACAGATGGATTCTGTCGATACTTCGGGGGTTACCCCTATCGCACACCCATTGGATTTGTCTGCGCGATTACGTCCTGATGAAGTTACTGAAACAAATCAACGCGAACACTTTCAACAGATTGCACCAGCAACCGATGCAGGCTGTTATCTTGTACCTAAAGTAATTGAATAATACTTAATCAATTTTTTTAACTCTTAAAATTTTATTTAATCATACATGCACAAGTCTACTCTGGCACAACTCTCTACTGCATTAAAAGAAAAAAAGATCAGTAGTAAAGAATTAACACAACTTTATCTTGAACGTTGCAAACAATTTAACAATGCATTGAATTGTTTTGTAACGATTAACGAAGAGGAAGCGCTAGGGCAAGCAAAAAAAGCAGATGAAAAAATTGCTTCAGACAATTGCACTGCATTAACTGGAATCCCTTTCGCACATAAAGATATTTTTTGCACCAATGGTATTAAAACATCTTGCGGTTCGAAGATGCTTGATAATTTTATTGCACCCTACGATGCCACTGTTGTTGAAAAGATGAACAATGCCGACATGATTATGTTAGGCAAGACCAATATGGATGAGTTTGCCATGGGTTCATCGAACGAAACCAGTTTTTACGGTCCTGTAAAAAACCCCTGGGATAGCGAGCGTGTTCCCGGCGGCTCGTCAGGTGGTTCAGCCAGTGCCGTTGCCGCACGTTTATGTCCTGCTGCTACCGGTACTGATACCGGTGGTTCAATCAGACAACCAGCCTCTTTATGCGGTATTACAGGCCTGAAACCTACTTATGGCAGGGTTTCCCGCTATGGCATGATCGCTTTTGCCTCAAGTCTGGATCAAGGTGGTCCAATGACACAAACTGCAGAAGATGCAGCTTTATTAATGAACGTCATTGCCGGTTTTGATAAGCGTGATTCAACTTCGGCAGAACATCCTGTTGATGATTACACAGCAAGTTTAAATAATCCTATAGCGGGTCTAAAAATTGGTTTACCTAAGGAATACTTTGGTGAGGGACTTGATAGCGATATTGCAAAACTTATTGAAGATGGCATTAAAGAATTAGAGAAACTCGGCGCGACATGTAAGGAAATAGAATTACCTAATACAAATTTATCTATTCCCGCTTATTATGTTGTTGCACCTGCTGAATGTTCTTCGAACTTATCACGCTTTGATGGTGTGCGTTTTGGATACCGTTGCGATGATCCAAAAGATTTGTCCGATCTTTATTGTCGTAGTCGCGGTGACGGTTTTGGAAAAGAAGTTAAACGTCGAATTATGATTGGAACTTATGTCTTGTCTGCAGGTTATTACGATGCTTATTATTTAAAAGCACAACAGGTCAGACATTTAATACGTGATGACTTTCAAAACGCATTTAAAGAGGTTGATGTGATTGCCGGACCAACTGCAACCGGTACCGCTTTTAAATTAAATGAAAAAATGAATGACCCCGTCAGTATGTATTTGTCCGATATCTATACCGTCTCCGTAAACCTGGCAGGCTTGCCTGCGATTTCTGTACCTGCCGGTTTCGTTAATAACTTGCCTGTAGGTATGCAGTTGATCGGTAATTCCTTTCAGGAGTCATTCTTGTTGAATATTGCACATCAATTTCAACAAGCGACTGACCACCATAGGGCCGTACCGGGAGGGTTTGAGTAATGGAATGGGAAACAGTGATCGGCCTGGAAATTCACGCTCAACTGGCTACGAAAAGCAAGATTTTTTCAGGTGCAGCAACCACTTACGGCGCTGAGCCCAATACCCAGGCCTGTGCCGTAGATCTGGGCTTTCCCGGCGTTTTGCCCGTTATCAACGAACAAGCTATCAAGATGGCGATTAAATTCGGGCTCGCAATTGAAGCCGAGATACCGGATCACTCGATCTTTGCCAGAAAGAATTATTTCTATCCCGATTTACCCAAGGGCTATCAAATCAGTCAATTTGAACTACCGATTGTCAGCAAGGGACATATCGAGATTCAACTTGAAGACGGCTCGATAAAAACCATTGGTGTGACACGTGCTCACCTAGAAGAAGATGCAGGCAAGTCCATGCATGAAGGGTTTGGCGACCTGACCGGTATTGATCTTAACCGCGCTGGTACGCCCCTGCTTGAAATTGTTTCTGAACCTGATATGCGTAGTGCCAAGGAAGCCGTTGCCTATATGAAAAAGATCCACTCTATTGTGCGTTATCTGGAAATCTGTGACGGTAACATGCAGGAAGGATCATTCCGTTGCGATGCCAACGTCTCTGTACGTCCTAAAAGACAAAAAGAATTTGGTACACGTGCAGAACTAAAGAACATTAACTCGTTCCGTTTTGTTGAACAGGCGATTAACTTTGAGATCGAAAGACAAATAGATTTGATAGAAGACGGTGGAGAAGTTATTCAGGAAACACGTCTTTATGATCCAAACAAAAATGAAACACGTTCCATGCGTAGTAAGGAAGAAGCGAATGACTATCGTTATTTCCCTGATCCGGATCTATTACCTGTGCATATAGAAAAAGAATTAATCGATAGCATCAAAAAAAATCTGCCCGAGTTACCGGACACAAAGAAAGCGCGTTTTATCGATTCATTTAAACTCTCTGATGATGATGCGAGTTTATTAACCTCACAAAAAGAATTGGCTGACTATTTTGAGGCTTGTGTCAAAGCTGCGGATGGTGAAGCCAAACTCAGTGCCAACTGGATTACAGGTGAACTCACTGCGGCATTAAACAAAGACAATACAGAGATCAGTAACAGCCCTGTTACAGCAGACATGTTGGGCAGTATGATCAAACGTATTAAAGACAACACTATCTCCAGTAAGATAGCAAAACAGGTCTTCGAAGCCATGTGGAATGGTGAAGGTGATGCTGACACCATCATTGAAAGCAAAGGCCTGAAACAAGTAACCGATACCGGTGCGATTGAAATACTGGTCGATGATGTGATAACCAACAGTCCAAATCAAGTCGCACAATATCAAGCAGCACCAGATGACAAAAAAGGAAAACTCATCGGCTACTTCGTCGGCCAGGTCATGAAACAATCACAAGGCAAAGCTAATCCGCAACAGGTTAATAATTTATTAAAAGAAAAGCTAAATACATGATATCGTGGTTAAAATCCAGAGGATTACCGCGATGATTGTAAATCTGTTCTCGAACGCAATTTCAAAATATAACATTGATTTACCAGAAGATTATTCCAGACTAATAATCGAATATGGTGATAATAACCTTAAGAGTAATGGTCAAACTGAAGCAAATCTACATAAAATCGAACTATTTACTCCTTTAGCTCAAGCATTCAGAAATGCAGTTCATTCACATATAAATGAACTTGGATTTGATTCGAATAATGAATTCTTTATTACCCAGATGTGGCTTAATTGCTTTATTAAAGATGATTTTTTACGTATTCATACCCATCCAAACTCAATATATTCGGGAGTATTCTATATCGGTGATAATCTTGAACATGGTACAGAATTTCTTAAACCTGTTATTGGAAACCAATTAGAGTTAAAAGCAAAAACCTTAAATGAATACACAGCTGATAGTGTTACGATCGAACCCGATGAAAATCTTCTCATAATATTTCAGAGTTTTCTTCAACATAGAGCGATAACTAATGAACAGCAAGGAAACAGATATACAATTAGCTTTAATTGTTTACCAAAAACATTTGGTGAAGAAAGTAAATTAAATTATTTTAAAATGCCTTGATTTAGAAAAGCCCTGTTACACATCATAATTCAACAGGTATTTCAAGCTGAACAGTTCGCCTCTAACATCAAACGATTAAATTCTGCCAACACCGGTTCCAGTCCTTTTGTCTTGCGCCACTTATCCTGAATATCATAGGCTTCGACTTCGAGGTTTCCTCGACACATGCCATCACCTACTCCATTTTTGTATTGAACGTAGTGAACTAATTCATGTAGAAGCCTTGAAACGTGATGAAAATTATTGATATCAAAATCGGTACCAAGATAGATAGTCACATCTTCATTATAAAATCCCTTCAGTCCGGAAACATCACAGCTAAACATATCGTCGATACCGAATAGCTGACACATATTATGTTGGGTGGTCATGACAACGATTGGTTGCGGGAAATCGACATCATAATTACTATTCGCACCGATCCATAGCAATAAACTCAAGATTAGTTCAGCCATATACTTTCCCCTGCCTGTTTGGGAGTTTATATAAGACTAGACAAATTTCACAGAATTGTCATTGAACTGTAATATTTAGAACTAGGTGGAAAGCAGTATCTGTGTACCTATTTGTAACTGAAGATCGTCTTCAGCAGTTCCCTGATTAACGGCTATTTCTATCATCCCATTAGAATTTTCATACCATAACGCCTTTCCTGTTTTAACATCAGAAAAGGTATTAGCATTAATTATATTTTGATGTTCAACGCGCAACACCATGTGTTTATCTAATGAATTAGCACGAATACCTGTCATGCAGTTACCAAAATGATCAATATAGATAATTTCGTTCAGGTCATCAGGCCATTGATGTCTATCCTGCCAGACAACTTTTTCAACCGGTGCTGTTTCATCATTGGCAATCATGGCACAAACTGGCGCATATAAATCACGTCCATGAAAACTCATAGATAAACCACTCGGTTGCCATGTAATCTCCCAACATTGATGCTCATTTGACTGACGCAAGACGATGTCGAACAAACCATTATCCGGACCGACATACCAGCGATCATCGATTTCTAAAATAACAGGTTTATCTTCCTGACTACCTACGCCAGGGTCAACCACGCAAAACAGGATCGATCCTTCGGGAATACGATTAATTAATGAAGCCAGTAAATAAGCACTGGCTTTTGGATTATTACGAGGTGCATCTACAATCAGATTAATGACCTTCTCATTTGGAGCAAGTTGATACAAGACCGTCTCAACCTGTCCAAGATAAGGTCCTTTCAATCCATAATCTGTAAATAAAAAGATCATATAGATAGTCTAGGGTTTCTGCAGGCAAAAAAAAAGCTGATGCATTTAACATCAGCTTTAATTTACAAGCTTATAATTATTTTTATGCTTGTTCTGTCGTTTCTTCAGCAGTTGTATCAACTTGTGGGCGATCAACCAACTCAACGATCGCCATAGGCGCCTTGTCACCAGCCCTGACTCCACACTTCAGGATACGTAAATAACCACCTGGACGTTCCTTGTAACGCGGGCCCAGTTCATTAAACAATTTGGTTACCGCATCGCGGTCGCGCAGACGGGCAAACGCCAGACGTCTTTTGGCAACGCTATCTTCCTTGGCCATGGTTATCAATGGTTCGGCAACACGTCGTAATTCCTTTGCCTTTGGCAAGGTTGTCTTGATAATTTCGTGCTCAACCAGTGAAGCCGCCATATTTCTAAACATCGCTGTACGATGCGAACTATTGCGATTCAGTTTTCGTCCACTTTCACGATGACGCATTATTCTTCTCTCTTTAAATTATGCAGATTCTTTATTTACATTAAGTCCGGCAGGTGGCCAGTTTTCCAGACGCATACCTAATGACAGACTACGCGATGCTAAAACATCCTTGATTTCGGTCAATGACTTTTTACCCAGGTTAGGGGTTTTCAATAATTCAACTTCAGTACGCTGAATTAAATCACCAATATAATAGATGCTTTCTGCTTTCAAACAGTTGGCCGAACGTACAGTCAGTTCCAAATCATCAACCGGGCGCAACAGGATTGGATCGATTTCCGGTTCATTGCTTTGACTTGCTTCCTGGGCTTCTTCCGCTTCAAGATCCACAAAAACTGCCAACTGACTACGTAAGATCGTTGCAGCCTGACGTACGGCATCTTCAGGATCAATGGTTCCGTTAGTTTCAATTTCCAGAACCAGTTTGTCCAGATTGGTACGTTGTTCAACACGTGCACTCTGTACTTCATAAGATACACGTTTAACCGGGCTAAACGAAGCATCCAGTTTTAATTGACCAATAGTTTGTT
Organism: Gammaproteobacteria bacterium; assembly: GCA_050302115.1. Classification (GTDB taxonomy): domain Bacteria; phylum Pseudomonadota; class Gammaproteobacteria; order Eutrophobiales; family Eutrophobiaceae; genus JBNLAL01. The sequence continues at coordinate 6,360 of JBNLAL010000036.1, forward strand.
CTGCTTCATCAGTTCCACCTATTACAACAGGCTTATAACCACGACCACGAGCCACTTTCATGACAATACTCAATTCACCAGCTTTGGTCAGGTTGGCAATAACATGCTCCGGATTTGCTATCTCAATATCATGATCAACAGCAATATCGCTGGCATATACAACACCAGGACCACTTTTCTTCAAGGTCAGGGTGGCTTCATCCTTAGCATGCATCATGATAGCCAGACCTTTCAGGTTAAGAAGAACATCGGTGACATCCTCCTGCACACCTTCAATCGTGGTGTATTCATGCAGAACACCTTCGATCTCGGCTTCCACAACTGCGCATCCAGGCATGGATGAAAGTAAAACACGACGCAAGGCATTACCCAATGTATGGCCAAAGCCTCTATCCAAAGGCTCAATAGTTATCTTGGCAGAGGTATTGCTGACTGGCTCTACATCAACTCTGCGTGGTTTCAGTAATTCATTAAATGTCGATGACATATGTGTTATTCCTCCACAAGTTGACTACTTGGAGTAGAGTTCTACAACGAGTTGTTCGTTAATTTCAGATGGTAGCTCACTTCTTTCAGGAATTGACTTGAACACACCTTCCATGTTTTTTGTATTTACATCAACCCATTCCGGTAGACCATACTGTTCGGCTACATTCAGGGCATCTTGAATACGTAATTGTTTCTTTGCTTTTTCACGAATTGAAATCTTGTCGCTGGGTTTAACCTGATAAGAAGGAATATTCACGGACTGGCCATTAACCAGCACTGATTTATGACTCACCAACTGACGAGCTTCATTACGCGTACAACCAAAACCCATACGGTAAACCACATTGTCCAGACGGCACTCCAGAATCTGTAACAGGTTTTCACCGGTAGAGCCCTTGCGACGAGCCGCTTCTTTATAATAAAGACGGAACTGTTTTTCTAAAACTCCATACATGCGACGCAGTTTTTGTTTTTCTCTTAACTGCAATGCATAGTCAGATAATCGGCCCGGACGCGAACCTTGCATACCCGGTGTTTTGTCGATCTGACATTTGGACTCAATCGAACGGGCGCGACTCTTTAACAGTAAGTCGGTGCCTTCTCGACGACTCAGTTTACATTTTGGTCCTAAATAACGTGCCATGATAAAGCTCCTGAATTAAACCCGACGTTTCTTTGGTGGACGACAACCGTTATGCGGGATCGGGGTCACGTCTGTAATGTTAGTAATTTTAAAGCCAATTGAATTAAGCGCGCGGACAGCAGATTCACGACCTGGTCCCGGGCCTTTTATAAAAACTTCCAGATTTTGCATACCAAATTCCTTGGCAACTTCACCCGCTTTCTGTGAAGCAATCTGTGCAGCAAAAGGAGTACTTTTACGTGAACCACGAAAACCACTGCCACCTGAGGTTGCCCAGGATAAGGTATTGCCCTGACGGTCTGTTATCGTGATGATAGTGTTGTTAAATGAAGCATGTATATGTGCAACACCGTCAACGACAGTCTTCTTTACACGTTTTTTACTCTTTGTAGCTGGTTTGGCCATAATTAATTTAAACCTTTATGTTATTTCTTAACCATTTTTCTGGGACCTTTACGGGTACGGGCATTGGTACTGGTACGCTGCCCCCTGACCGGAAGTCCTCGGCGATGTCTGATTCCACGGTTTGTACCGAGATCCATCAAACGTTTGATATTCATGGATACTTCCCGACGTAAATCACCTTCGAGGGAGTATTTACCTACTTCTGTACGAATCTTATCCAGTTCTTCTTCGGTTAATTGATTAACCTTGGTAGTTGCTGCTAAACCTGTTGCTTCACAAATACTTTGAGAACGGGTACGACCGATACCATAGATATAGGTCAAAGCAATCACAAGATGCTTGTTGTCCGGTATGTTTACGCCTGCAATACGAGCCATTTATATTTTCTCCAATCTCTTCAATCTAACCCTGACGCTGTTTATGGCGTGGATCAGAACAGATAACACGTACAGTTCTGTTTCGTCGAATGATTCTGCAATTTCGACAAATCTTTTTTACTGATGCTCTAACTTTCATCTTAGTTCTCCAGACACGCCCTTAACGTCGTGCATGCCCTTTCAGGTTAGCTTTTTTCATTAATCCTTCATATTGATGTGACATCAAATGTGCCTGTACCTGCGACATAAAATCCATCACAACCACAACAATAATTAATAATGATGTTCCACCAAAGTAAAAAGGAACATTAAACTTCAAAATTAAAAACTCGGGCAGTAAACAAACAAAGGTAATGTATACCGCTCCAGCCAAAGTCAGCTTGGTTAAAACTTTATCCAGATAATTTGCCGTTTGTTCACCTGGACGCATACCAGGAATAAACGCACCTGATTTTTTCAAATTGTCCGCTGTTTCGCGAGGATCAAATACCATTGCCGTGTAAAAGAAGCAGAAGAAAATAATCCCCGCTGCATAACACAATACATATATCGGTTGGCCCGGTGACAAGGTCGTTGCAATATCCTGTAACCAACGCATATTGTCATTTTGACCAAACCAGCCCGCAATCGTTGCCGGAAATAAAATCAGACTTGATGCAAATATCGGTGGAATAACACCGGCCATATTTAACTTCAATGGCAAGTGACTTGATTGTCCACCATACATCTTTCGTCCTACCTGTCGCTTGGCATAATTAACCGTAATACGGCGTTGTCCACGTTCAACAAAAACAACAAATGCGGTTACTGCAATTGCCAAAGCAAATAAACCTAATACAGCCAACAGATGCATTTCACCTGTTCTGGATAATTCCAGTGTTCCACCTATAGCTGCCGGCAAACCAGCAACAATACCGGCAAAGATAATCATTGATATCCCATTACCCACACCGCGTTCAGTAATCTGCTCACCCAGCCACATTAAGAACATGGTACCCGTAACCAATGTCGTTACCGCAACAACTCGGAAACCAATACCAGGATCCATAACCACATCCAACCCGGCAGCCTGTTGTCCTTCCAACGCAACCGCTACACCAAAGGCCTGAAAAGTCGCCAATACAACTGTGCCATAACGTGTATACTGCGAAATTTTACGGCGACCTGACTCACCT
>JBNLAL010000037.1:0-9291 GCA_050302115.1 Gammaproteobacteria bacterium
CTAAAATTTGCTAAGTAGAGCTTGGGGTATCAATTCACAACTTGATGTTGATTATCAAAACCTGCAAATATCGACAGGAGATGTTTTCTTTCTTTCGACAGATGGTGTTTATGAAAATGTCGATGAACATTTTATAACCGATGTAATAAAAAAGGACAGTGAGAATCTTGATGGTGCCGCGAAAAAAATTGTAGAAGAAGCATTTAAACAGGGAAGTAAAGATAACCTTACCGTTCAGATCATAAAAATAGAAAGTTTACCCAATCAAAATATTGGTGACATTTACTTAAAGTTGTCTGATCTTCCTTTACCCCCTTTACTACAAGCCCGGCTGAACTTTGATGGCTACACTATTATTCGTGAAATTCATAGTAGTAGTCGTAGCCATGTCTACCTCGCAACAGATAATGAAACGAATGAACAAGTTGTAATCAAAACGCCTTCTATTGATTTACAGGAAGACAACGCCTACCTGGAACGTTTTCTTATGGAAGAATGGATTGCCAAACGCATATCCAGTGCGCATGTTTTGAAACCCTGTATGCAATCCCGCACTCATAACTATATTTATACCGTTACAGAATATATTGACGGTCAAACATTAACACAGTGGATGCTTGATAACCCAAAACCCGATGTGGAGTCAGTACGGGAAATAGTAGAACAAATAGCAAAGGGGTTAAGGGCATTTCACCGTCTGGAAATGTTGCATCAGGACTTAAGACCCGAGAACATCATGATCGATAAATCCGGTACGGTGAAGATCATTGATTTTGGTTCTACACTGGTTGCGGGTATTGCCGAGATTAATACACCATTACAACAGTTTCATATACAGGGCACAGCACAATATACAGCACCGGAATATTTTCTTGGAGAAATGGGAACCACACGTTCCGATCAGTTTTCTCTCGGTGTAATTACCTATCAAATGCTATCCGGCAGATTGCCTTATGGTGCACAGGTTGCCAAAACCAGGACTAAAGCTGCACAAAGAAAATTAAATTATCGAAGCGTACTTGATGAAGAAAGGGAAATTCCAGTCTGGATTGACGATGCAATTAAAAAGGCGGTACACCCTGATCCCTATAAACGCTACGACGCACTATCAGAATTTATCTATGATTTACGACACCCAAGCAGAGAGTTTTTAAATAAAACCCGGCCTCCCTTAATTGAACGCAACCCCGTCGCTTTCTGGCAAGGTGTTTCACTAATTTTGACTGGGATAATTATTTATCTGCTTGCTAAATAATTAATGTTTATCACATTCCGCTAAAAAAGTAATCAGCTCTTCCCTGTATCGGTAATAATCAGGGTGTGCCACTAACGCTTTACGTGTACGCGGTCTTGGTAGATCAACTTCCATCACTTTACCCACCTTGGCATTGGGTCCATTCGTCATCATCACAACACGATCTGCCAACAGGATAGCTTCATCAACATCATGCGTAACGACTATGGCTGTGACTTGTGTTCTTGCCCAGACCTCCATTAAAACTTCCTGCAGTTCCCAACGCGTTAAGGAATCCAGCATGCCGAAGGGTTCGTCGAGTAATAAGAGTTTAGGGGATAAAGCAAATGCACGGGCTATACCCACACGTTGTTTCATACCATTGGATAATTCGCTCGCTTTCTTATGCAGTGAATCACTTAAACCAACACGCGTCAGATAATATTCAATAATTTCCTTGCGTTCTTTTTGTGAAGCATGTGGAAAAACATTTTCTACACCGAGGGATACATTTTCATAGGCCGTCATCCACGGAAATAAACTGGGCGCCTGAAACACTACAGCACGATCAGGGCCGGCACCGTCTATTTCATGTTTATCCAGTACGATACCACCGTCGCTGATATCATTAAGTCCTGCAGTCATGGAAAGCACGGTTGATTTACCACAGCCGGAGTGACCAATAACGGAAACGAATTCACCCTTTTTCATATTCAGGTTAAAGCCATCAACAACCGTTAATGGACCCTTTGGTGTTTCATAAACCTTGGTGACATTATAAAACTCAAGGTATTTTCGTTCGCCAGGGTTCTTAAAATAAGGCTCCAATACGGATGGCGCTTTTGCATCGAGCACTTCTTGTTTAATATCTTCTTTAACTGCTTCTTTTTTTCCTTTCTTCCTGTGATCAACCGGTTTTAGAGGAGGAAGCTGGATTATATTATTTGAATCATCACTGGCTTCATTAATACCCACCTGCATCAGGTATTGTGTGATTTCACTACGTAACTGTTTAAATTTTTCATCGTGATTCATTGCTGTTCTATCTCGGGGACGAGGTAGATCAACAATAAACTCGGGACCAAAGGTTGCATCAGGTCCTGGATTTAGTGGAATTATTCTGTCTGCCATGATGAGTCCTTCATCCACATCGTTGGTAATCAGGATCACCGTTTTTTTATCCTGTTCCCAGATACGAATAATCTCATCCTGTAGATTGGCGCGTGTTAGTGCATCCAAAGCACTTAATGGCTCATCCAGTAACAACACATCCGGGCTTGCTGCTAATGCACGCGCAACATTCACACGTTGGCGCATACCACCGGAAAGTTCTGCTGGCCGACGATGTGTCGCATGCGATAAGCCAACCAGATCTATATATTTTTCAGTGTGGGCATGACGCTGCTCTTTTGACCAATCTTTATACGTTGCATCAACAGACAAGGCAACGTTGCCATAAACGGTCAACCATGGCATTAATGAATACGTTTGAAAGACAACGCCACGATCCGGGCCGGGCCCACTGATCGCTTTTCCTTTTTTTACTACTTCTCCACTATCCGGTTTTATTAACCCGGCAATGGATGAGATTAACGTTGTTTTTCCGCTGCCGGAAAAACCGACGATGGCTACAAACTCACCTTCGTTAATTTCAAGGTTGATATCTTTTAGTACAGAAGTCCTGTTAGAACCACTGCCGTATGATTTGCTCAGGTTTCTTAGTGCTAAAAATGACATTTGTTATTCCTCCCTATCTTGCTTCGCCAAAAGAGAAGAATTTTTGTAAGGTCAGCATGATTCGATCAAGTAAGAAACCAATCAACCCGATAGTAAAGACGGCAACCATGATCTTACCCAGTGACTGAGAACTACCGTTCTGGAATTCATCCCAGACAAACTTACCCAGTCCAGGGTTCTGTGCCAGCATTTCAGCAGCGATCAATACCATCCAGCCTACACCCAGTGACAAGCGCAAACCGGTAAAGATCAAGGGCAGTGAACTTGGTAAAACAATCTTGGTAACCGTTTTAAACCAACTGAGTTTTAGAACCTTGGAAACATTCATTAAATCTTTATCAATAGAAGCCACACCCACAGCCGTATTAATTAGTGTGGGCCATAAGGAACAAAGCGTGACCGTTATTGCTGAAGTTAAGAATGATTTATCAAACCAGGAATTATCCGTCACTTCATAGGTCGCACTGACAACCAGAGTAACAATAGGCAACCATGCCAGCGGTGAAACCGGTTTAAAGATTTGTATTATCGGGTTCAGCGCCGTATTCACAACCGTACTTAAACCACAAATTATGCCCAACGGTACGGCAACCAGTGTTGCTAAAACAAAGCCGGTAAATACTGTCCACAGACTGGTTACAATCTGATCGAGATAAGTCGGCTTACCGGTATAAGGTCGTATCTTTACTTCTGCATCAGGGTTCTTGGCCAGTTTTTTTGCATTACGTGCTTCCTGGCGTTGATAAAAGGCCTCTTCTTTTTCACGTTCGTTATAATGATCGTCAATCAGGTTTTCTACCTGAGCCCAGACAGCAACCGGGCCGGGAATAGCACCCAAACTGGTTTGTACCTTTGCCGCAGACCAGTCCCACAACATTAAAAAAAGTATGAACGCCAATATAGGCACACCCATGATCATCCAAAGTTGTTTAAATTGTTCCGCCGGACTTTCACCAGCACACAATTTTACTAATGGAATAAACCAGGTCAGTCCGGTCAGCTCAAAGAAGTTGTTCAGCTTTGTTGAAAAAGCGACGCCTGAACTTTCATTTTTCATTTCTTTTACTTCATCCTTTTCAGTCATAGATGAATCTTTATTATCTTCCAGTTGTTCTTCTTCTTTAAGTGCTGTATTCGTTTTCATAATCTTTCTCTAACTAAATCTGTTATTAATAAGAGACGCCTGCCAGATTGCAGGCGCCGTGCTTCTTATTATCAGGGGGAAATCACTCAACAGTATCACTACCTTTTAAACCTATCGGGAATTTGGCCAGATATTCATTCGGTTTTCTGCCATCAAAGGTAATGTTGTCGATAAAATGCGTTTGTGGTGCACGATAGCCATCGGTATCCCAGGGCATATCTTCTTTAGCAATCTTGCCTTCATCCAGCAATTCTTTTGCCGCCGCCAAATAGATATCGGGGCGATAAACTTTTTTGGCGACTTCTTCATACCAGCTATCCGGTTTCTCTTCCGTTATTTGGCCCCAACGACGCATCTGGGTCAGGTACCAAATTGCATCACTGTAGTACGGATAGGTTGCAAAATAACGATAGAACACATTGAAGTCCGGTAAGGCACGCTTGTCACCTTTTTCATATTCAAAGGTACCGGTCATGCTATTAGCAATCACATCGTAATCCGCGCCCACATATTCAGACTTCGCTAAAATCTTCACTGCCTCAGGGCGATTGGCATCGTTATTTTCATCCAACCATTTCGCTGCACGAATCAAGGCTTTGATCACCGCTTTATGTGTATTGGGATTTTCTTTTGCCCATTCTGCACTAACACCAAATACTTTTTCCGGATTGTCTTTCCAGATTTCATAGTCGGTGACAACGGGTACACCAATGCCTTTGAACACAGCCTGCTGGTTCCAGGGTTCACCGACGCAGTAACCATAGATGGTACCCGCTTCCAGTGTTGCTGGCATTTGAGGAGGAGGAGTCACTGATAACAAGGCATCAGCACTGATTTGACCGGTAATATTTGTTTTGGAGTAATAGCCGGGATGGATTCCACCTGCAGCCAACCAGTAACGAAGTTCATAGTTATGAGTCGACACTGGAAAAACCATACCCATGTTAAAAGGTTTGCCTTCAGCCTTGTATTTATCAACAACAGGTTTCAGGTAATCGGCTTTAACAGGATGAACCGGTTTACCATCTTCACCCATAGGAACATATTCCTTCATTTGTTCCCAGATATCATTGGAAACGGTAATACCGTTACCGTTTAAGTCCATACTAAAAGCAGTAATGACATCGGCCTTGGTTCCAAAACCAATCGTGGCACCCAATGGTTGTCCCGCTAACATGTGTGCACCATCAAGCTCACCATCAATGACACGATCGAGCAATACTTTCCAGTTCGCTTGTGGTTCGAGCGTGACATACAAACCTTCATCTTCAAAGTAACCCTTTTCATAAGCAATGGCTAAAGGGGCCATATCGGTTAATTTAATAAAACCAAACTTAAGATCTTCCTTTTCCAAATCTTCAACAGCCTGTACAGAATGGACTGCTGAAAAAACAAGTAGTGTTGCGAGAACACTGTTTAGTCCAAAACGTTTACTTATATTTTTTACATCAAAAATTTTCATTGTTTACGTTAACTCCAATTGGTTTTGAAACCGGGTTAATAATCGATGCCAAAAAAAAACGTCCAGATTCAAGCACTGAAAGCTTGATTCATGGACGCCTTTGCCCGCACAGATTATTTAAAAATCTATTAAGTGTTTTTCACACTTGCTGTGTCACCTTTGACAATTATCTTAGTGAGGTCATCAGTACCCCAATGTTCTTTATTAATTGGGAGCAATTTGCTTGCCAACCTTATAAGTTCTTGCTTTTTCTGGATTTATGAGTATTTATCGACAAAAAACAAACCTAAATTACTGACTATATGCACCAATTTAGAAAGCTTCCTGCTGTCCTGCACAAAAACAGAGCAGGAATTATTTATTCTTTGACTTCAAAAGATCTATAGAGACTTTTGTATTAGAAATTTCAAAACTATCAATGTAGTCAATAATGTTATCCGGATTAAAGATTTTATTATCAAGGTAACAATCTGACCCCATATCGAAAGATAAGTCGTTATCACTAAGAGACCAGACATCTTGATGTTCTCCTTCTGTCTTATAATCTATTGAAGGGTAAGTCATGCCCAATTGATCCGCAGCTTCTCGATAGATATCCGGCCTGTAGATAGCCTCCGCCATACTCTTAATATCAACAACTTCCTCAAGTTGCCCCCAACGATACATTTGCGTCATGATCCATGTCGCATGTGAACACCATGGGAAATTGGCCTGATAACGGTGGAATACATTAAACGCAGGGACGGATACCGGCCGTTCGTTATTGATATGTGCAAAATTACCCGCCATGGACATTTTGATCACTTCCTGTGAAATACCGATGTAGTTGTGATTCGCCAATATTTCAACAACGGCTTGTTGATTTTCTGGCTGATCAATCCAGGCTGCCGATTCCAGTAAGGCCTTAATTAATGCCAAATGTGTATTGGGATATTTCTCTGCCCAATCTCTGGTAACGCCGAAAACTTTTTCCGGTGAATTATTCCAGACATCGTAACCGGTGATTAATACTTTACCGACATTATGTTCTACGGCATTACTGTTCCAGGGAGCACCGGCACAAAATCCATCTATCTGACCTGCTTCAAGATTATCAACCATATATTGTGGCGGGATAACCTTGAGTTGGACTTCATTATCAGGATCAATACCAGCCGAAGCCATCCAGTATCGAATCTCGTAATTATGATTGGAAAAAGGATATACCATGGCAAAAGTTAATGGCTCTTTACCCGCAGCTTTGTCTTCTTCAATAAGCTGCTTTAAAGCAACTGCCGTACTTTTCGGGTCGGTCTCAATGGAACTGTCTATCGTTAGTAAGCGTTCATAAAGACTGTTAGAAACTGTTATCGCATTACCATTCAGGTTCATACTAAACGCAGTAACCATTGGCTTTCTTGTAAAACCCAGGCCAAGTGTCGTTGCTATAGGCATACCCGCCAGCATGTGTGCCCCATCAAGTGCACCAACACAAACTTTGTCACGTATATTTGCCCATGAAGCTTCTTTTGAAAGCTCGACGTTTAGTCCATACTTTTCAAACAGTCCTTTTTCACTGGCAACGGCCAAAACACAACAATCAATTAAAGGAATAAAACCCAGTTTTAAATCAGGTTTCTCCGGTATTGATTGATTTTCTTTATCTGATTTATTCATGATTTACACATCCAGACTATTTCAACAGTTCTGCCGCAGCGATAATGCTACGGGCAAGATCAACAAGTTTCATATTTCTGCTCATTGCGATCTTCTGCATGGACTTGTAAGCAGCCGCTTCATCCTGGTTCGACTGTTTCATAACAATGCCCTTGGCACGTTCGATCAATTTTCTTTCTTCTAATGTATTTTTAGTTTTTTCAAGTTCATTCCTAATCGTCTGGTATTCCTTGAAACGCGCCATCGCTGTATCAAGAATGGGCATAACCCTTTGTGGTTGCAAACCATCGACGATATAGGCTGTCACACCTGCCTTAACGGCCTTGTTAATAGTCTGGCTGTCATCATCATTGGTAAACATAACTATGGGACGCGGGCGATCGGCACTGATGCTTTGCATATGTTCCAGTGTGTCACGATCGGGAGAATCCATATCGATAATGATAATGTCAGGAAGATAACGATTAACCAACTCGGTGAGATCATCACCGGCAGATGCCCGGGCAACGATTTTATGACCCAGGTTATTCAATAATTTTTCCATGGCCAGGGATCGCTCAGGCAACTCATCGATGAGCATGATATTTAATTGTCTGGTTTCCTTTGCCATAGGTTTCTTGAACAAAAAGATTTGTTACTGATTTTACTCTCTAAATGAAAGACTCCCGTCCCTTTTGAGGACAGGAGTCATAGTAAGTAAAGATGATAGCAGGTTTAATACTTGAATGAAAAATAGGCCCAGAACTTGGACAGATCTGTCGCCTTGGTATTACCTGTATCAGATGATGCATCATAGCCGGCATATTTTAAACCAACCGTATATTTTTCCTTAAATGTTTTGGTAAACCAGACATCAATTTCATCACCGTAGTCGTAACTCCCCGTTTCTGCTTCCAGCATATGATAGGAAACAATGATTTTCGTCGCATAGGCACCGGTCGCAACCAGGGTAAAGTAAGTATCTTCAATACCTCCTGCAGGTGTAGTAAGGAAATTATCCGCCCAACCTTGATAAGCATGACCGGTAGCAAGTGGTGTGCGGAATACCGTACCTGCCGTACCCTGATCACTTTCCAGTACTTCATACGATACTTTTGCCATTAAAGATTTAACAAAACCATCTCCAAACGTTGTTTTAAACCCGCCTTCGGCAAGATAATAATCGGCATCGTAGTTATTAGGATTTGAACCCGTATCACTTTGAGTAGCAAACTCACCCGTGTAGATGAATTTAGTCTTATCATTTAATACAGGTATACCACCTGATACTCGCCCACCTATTGTTGTACTCGAATTAACAGGAGAATCGTTTGTGAAATCCAGATCATAGTAATAGCCTTCGAGCTTGGCATACTTAAAGCCGTTGTATTTAATATTGAAGATTGGCGCTTCCATGTCCCTGTCAGTTGTAAAGATAGTATTGTTATTCCAGATATAACCGCCAAATAATTCAAAGTCCTTAAAGTAAGTACTTGAAACAGTAACGGCATCTTGTGTTTGCCAGTTTTGACGCCACAAAACAGTACCTAAAAAGCGATGGAATGGCGCTTTACGTGGTGTAATTATCTGACGGCCGACTTTAACAACTGTATTTTTAAATGGCTTAATACCCAGGTAACCTTGATTGACTTCAGTATTACTGGGGTCAGCAATGACGGGTAATGTTGAATTCCCATTTTGGGTATCATTATATTCATCTGTACTGGTTAGTGGTGTTGTATTTTCAAACTGCAGATAACCAAACACATTATAGAAATCCCCTGTTTTATACCCCAGTGTTGTTCTTGCAGTCACTGCATCTGCTTCCGTTTCCGTTTTAGAATCGTCGTCGACTAACTCATAACGTGCACGGAAACTAAAATCCACCTTGCCACCTGTTAATGCATCCATAAAAGCATCTTCAGCGTTAACATTAATAGACGTTGCCAATAAGCCAAGCATCATTAGCCTGGGTATCAACGTATTACTTAAAGAATAGTTTTTCACTCTATATCTCTCCCTTAAAATTTTTCTTAATCTAAAAACGAAAAAAGCCAATCACAGATCTATGATCTGGAT
>JBNLAL010000038.1:0-9020 GCA_050302115.1 Gammaproteobacteria bacterium
TCTTCACCAACACTATTTGTATCGCTTACAAGATTGATTACATCATCATCTCGGAAATCAACATCACCTTTAGTTGCTGTCGGATCGTCATTATTTGCTAACACCGTTGAGGGATCTGTGGTAACAGCACCATCGGGATTAGCGTAACTCGCACCAACCCCGTCGCCTATACCATCATTATTAGTATCTGCACCAGGCGTCAGTCCGGATTCAGCAGAATCCAGAATACCGTCAGCATCACTATCTGTATCAAGATAATCTGCAGTGCCATCACCATCATGATCATTGGGTGTACTGAAAGCACCACCAAAACCGGTGCCTGAATCAAATTGATCGATGACGCCATCACCATCACTGTCATCGTCTGTTACATCACCATCATTGCTTGTATAACCGGAGGTTGCTTGTGCCTCAATATAATCAGCAATACCATCACCATCACTATCGAGATCGATTACATCAGCAATACCATCACTATCGCTATCAACTAAAGTAACCCCGGTATCCGCACCATAAGTACTTTCAATTGCATCAGAAAGACCATCATCATCTGCATCCCCATCAACACCATCCATATCATCAAGCACACCATTATTGTTGGTGTCCAAGGTTGAAGCATCCAGGCCACTCTCCTGAAGATCGCTGATACCATCGTTATCACTGTCAAGATCCAGCCGATCAACAACACCATCTCCATCAGTATCTTTATCAGCCAGGGTTGTTACTTGATACGTTACCGACATGGTAGCGAAATTGATCGTCGTTACCTGGTTATCACTTTCCTGTACATCATCACCGAACATCTTGAATGAGGTAACCAGACTATCGAAGGTATACGAAGCTGAATAATTATCTTCAGTATAACTATCAGGATTGAGTAAAATATCGCTTACCGCACCAGCAGTGATAAGCTCTGAAAAATCAATAGTTCGATTTCTACCACTAAACGCTTCGACATCAACTTCTGCTGCTGCTGCCCCTGTTGAATCAGCTGTGTAAGCGTTTAGTTGACCGGCACCATTTACACCAGACCAGGTACCGGCTTGATCAAGTGCAATTGCATCAATGTAAGCATCACCGGATGTGTTATCGGGATCGAAGTTATCAAGGTCGGTAAATGTGACACCAACAATATCATGTGAGGAAGAAATATTTATCGAGTCAGGCAAGCCACCGGTTGAATCAAACCGAACAGAGGAACCACTTAATGTAGCATTAACATCATTAGTAATCGTTATAGTTATCGTACCATCAGTCAGTACTATATTTGTTCCATCAGTTGATGCTGCAGCATCATATGTTAGCGTCGATGTGACATTAGTTGTTGTCAGGGTTTGTTCATCTGTATCAATAATACCGTCGTTATCATCATCCAGATCGGTATCGTCAACAATACTATCTCCATCAGTATCGACCAAAGTATTAAGAACAACGGTGCCATCAGTAACAGTACTACCACCGTCTGTGCCAGCTGTAATTGTACTAGAGACATAGCCAGCGGCAGAAGTATTAACATAGGACCCGCCACCACCAGCGGAACCATTCGCGCCGGCTGCACCACCACCGGAATAACCACCACCACCACCGCTATAATTTGAATCCGCGCCGCCACCGCCAGTAAAACCGGCACCACCAGCACCACCCGTTCCATTTCCTGAACCACCTGAAGCAAGTGATACACCATCCGTCGCATTGGTATCTGCTATTGAACCACCAACTGCGGCACCACTACCACCAGCTGAGGTAATACCACCGCCACCTGCTGAATCGTTAGTATTTCCACCACCACCAGCACCACTCGTACCACCCGTGCCTGCACCGCTGCCTGTGCCTCCGGAACCAGAGGAGGTTGATTGTCCACCATCACCGGCTGCATTATTGGAATTGTCACCACCGCCACCACCGCCGGCAACCATTACCAATACGTCATTAATAAAGACACCGGTACTGCCACCGCCGCCGCCGCTACTACTACCCGTGGTGCCAGCATCACCTGCAACGTACTCGATGACATCACCTGCTGTTACATTGAAAGTCGCAGTTACAGTAGCACCTTGACCACCCTTTGCACTTGAGTTTGATCCATCACCACCATCGCCACCGGTAATAGTGATTTCGATCTGTCCGTCAGTAGTTACAGTATAAGAACCTGTTTGTGCACCGGAGATATTAACAACTTCAGCCAATACGCCTTCCCAGGTATCCTGGATAAAATCACTAATGATATTAACGTTTTCAAGATGTCCTAATTCATATTCAAAATCCCAGTCACCACCCAAGGATTCATTGCCAGTTAAATCATCTGAAGCAGCAATATCCGCCCCGGTTAAATCGGCCAGGGTTTCTGCAGCATCCTGGCCTGATTCTCCCTCGGCAAAATTACAGCCATAGATCAGGATATCGGCATCTTCACTAAGCGCACTTTTTATAGTTGCTAATTCATCGGCATGTTCACCCTGCATGGATTCCTGAGTCAGGATCGTGTTGCCAAGAATAAGGCTTCCTGAATCACCGTGGGAAATAATATGTATTGCGCTGACATCACTACGATTGGCAAGTACCTCTGCAATCTGTTCGACACCATCTTGATCCGTTTCGAGTAATACAACCTCAGCTGAGGAAGAGATTCCGGTAAGTAGTGTTTGGTAATTTTCTACCCCGGTATCGATGAAAACAATTTCACTGCGACCGGCAGGAGGTTGAAAATCTGCAAGAGCAGTAATTAGTACGTCCGTTTCATCGACTTCTTGATTAACAGCAGGAACAACGAGATTATCTGAAACTACATCACCATCGCTTTGCTCTTCAATTACAGAGTCTCCTGTTTCTCCTACTTCAGATTCACCGGGTTCTTGCACTGATTTCTGTGCATCACCATTATTAGAAGTAAGTACTTGCTCTGCTTGTTCTTGGGCTACCTCGTCAACTGCGACTTCAGCACCCGTTGCAACACCTGCTGCATCAAACATGATCCGTGGTTCTAATGCTTGAACCGAATCTGATACATTCATTTTCGGCAAGACATAACCATCATGCGCACCATCGTAAAATAGCTTGGGGCGTGTCTGTTTTAAGTGACGAATTCTTCGTTTAATATAGTTCAGCATTTTGCATCATTTTGTTTTTATTAAGTTTTTATAACAATCTCAAAACTCGATTTAGTTTCTTATACTTATTGGCGCAAAAACTGTTCCGAATTTCTTATAAAACAATCAATTAAGCTGACTTAACTCGTCTCAATGTGATAAATCGCACAATTTAAACTAATAAGCTCAGTATAGTGTGAACCAGTTCACATTTTATCTAGGAAAAAATCCCGTTTTTTACTTTATAAACCAGTTATTTAATTACTTTTTTATATATAAATTTACTTTTATATTCCTTAAATAGTAATAAAGGGGTATTTCCGTCTCTTATATGAGACAGTAGTTTCAGTATAATTCAATCATATTTTTATCGGCAAAAAATGAAACAAATATGAATCTTTATGACGGTTTTACTGCTTATAACAATCAAAGAAAAAATGACTATAGAAATTCATCGCCACAGATGTATTAGCTTGAAGAAATTGTGAGATTAAAGAGGTACAGATAAAAAACTAGATATTGATATGTTTAATTATTCGCCAATCGTCCATTTCAATATGGACATACCACTTACCGACAGACAAAGCAGGTAAATTGCCTCTATAAATATGCTCTTCCGTCTGGATTAAGGAAATTTTTTGATCAAGACCCGCACGTGTGGCACTAAGAAAAGAAACCTGAAGTTCAGAAGGATAATTAAATCCAGAACCGGCACTTAAATGTATAACGACTTCTTGCGTTACCGGTTTAAATTCAATATCTGCTTCAAGAGCGTAATTAACTGCGGCATGGTCTCTTTCTAAAGTGCGGTTTATTTCCAGACCCTGTTTGTAATAATCGTCAACAACAAGTCCATCATTAGACTTAATGGCAAGAACAATGGTAATTATTCCACCGATAATTGCCAGAACCGGAAATAAAATAATCAGCCAGACATAACTTTCTTTGTGCCAGGGAGTAATCCGATTATCACTATCAAGGTTACTCATGGAGTAGGCCCTAAAAATTTTGCAGTTTGTGTAATACTTAGTTCTTCATCATCAACTGCAGAAACAGTAAATTCAATCTCTGTGCTACGCTCTTTAAGATTACTTTCTTTAGTTCTTAGGCGGACTGGCAGGTCGTAAACTATACCAGCATCAACTGTAACTACTTCCTTATCCATTAATAATATTAAATCATCAATACCTTCCGCATGAATTTTAAACTCATGAGCACTCTCATCCATGTTTATTAACTTCAAGGTATAAATATTTTCAATCAGACCTGAAGTTTCACGGAACAACTGATTTCTGTCTCGAATGATATCCAGGTTAAGACTGTTTCTTTGTGTTAAGGTATATAGAAATAGCCCACTAAACAAACCAAGAATAATTAAGTAAATAATAATACGTGGGCGTATTATCCTGGTTGGTTTTCCTTCCATTGCATTCTGGGTAGTGTAGCGAATAAGTCCTTTTGGATAATTCATTCTTTCCATAACATCGTCGCACACATCAATACAGGACGAGCAACCTATGCATTCGTATTGCAAACCATCCCGGATATCAATGCCCGTCGGACATACCTGAACACACATTGTACAATTTATACAGTCACCCAATCCCAGCTTTTTATAATCTGTATGTACATCTGAACGTCTTGACCCACGTGGTTCACCCCGTTTTTCATCATAAGATATAATCAACGTATCTGAGTCAAACATTGCACTTTGGAAACGTGCATAAGGACACATGTATTTACAGACCTGTTCACGCATCCATCCAGCATTGATATAAGTTGCAGCGGTAAAAAAGAAAATCCAGAACATTTCCCAATTACCCAATTGGAATGTGAACAGGTTTTTGGTTAACACGTCTTCAGAAGAAAAATATGAAACAAATGTGACTCCGGTTGCACCGGCAATCAATAGCCAGATGACATGCTTAATCCCTTTTTTTACAACCTTGTTAAATGATATAGGAGATTTATCCAGCCTCATTTGTTGTATGCGTGAGCCCTCTATCTTATGTTCTACCCATAAGAAAACCTCTGTCCAGACCGTTTGAAAACAAGCATATCCACACCAAAGACGCCCAGCCAGTGCAGTAAAGAAAAATAGACTAAATGCTAAAAGAATGAGGATAAATGCCAAGAATAAAAAATCTTGTGGCCAAAAAGTTAAACCAAAAATATAGAATTTTCTCGCTGGCAAATCGAATAGAACAATTTGTCTGCCATTTAATTCTATCCATGGCAAAGTGTAATAGAGACCTAATAATACAATTACCGCTGCTACACGCAGACCAGCAAAAATTCCTTTGACCTGTCGTGGATATATCTTCTGGCGCTTTTCATAAAGCGACTGCTCAATATCATTACTTGCTGAATTCGAAGAAGAAGGTTTATCTTCAGATAGTTTTGCTTCCATCTTTAAAATTATAGTTCAGATTCGCTTTCCTGGTTGTCCTGCAGGTTAACGTCTTTAGATGGGTATATAAAAAAAACAGCCAATAAGCTAGATGATGCTGTTAATAACCAGAAAAGAAAAAAACCAATTGAATAAGCAGCAGTGCGACTCACCTCGGGGAAATCAACACAATATTTCAATTCCAAAGGATCAATCGCTGAAAAAAAGGCGCCTGTTGCTATACCTGCCATAATAAACGACAGCCACATAACTGTGATTATACGCTGGGCAACAGAAACAGCACCAATTTGGGCCATCAACTGCATATATTTTTCTGTCCCTACTTAATTTGACAAACTATATATATATGCAGCTAGTATATGTACTTTTGCCTCGCCAAGAAACTCTTTATGTGCAGGCATTTTACCATTTCTGCCTGATTCAATCGTTTCCATAATCTTTTTCTGTGAACCACCATAAAGCCAGACATCGTCTGTTAAGTTTGGCGCTCCCAATTGTTGATTACCTTTACCATCAGCGCCATGACAAACAGCGCAGTTAGTTTGGAAAACTTCTGCACCCAGTGATGCGTGCATAGCATCTACTTCTCGTCCAGCAAGTTGTTCAACATAACTCACCACATTGAACACATCTTCATGTTTCAAAATACTGCCCCATGGTGGCATAGCACCCTGACGACCATGCATAATCGTCGTTTTAATGTTTTCAGGTGTTCCGCCATATAACCAATCATTGTCACGTAAATTAGGATAACCTCTCGCACCACGTGCATCAGAACCATGACAGGTTGTGCAATAACTTGCGAAGAGCCGTTCGCCTATTTTTAAGGCATCTTCATTTTGCGCCAGAGTGGTAAGATCCGTATTCTTAAACTGCTCATAAAGTGGGCCATATTGTTCGTCTGCTTTTTGCATTTCCTGTTCCAGTTGTCCTTGTGAAGACCAACCTAAAATACCGGCAAAAGAACCCAAACCTGGATAAAAAATGAGATAGCCTGCACCCCATATCAATGTAATAAAGAACATCATTAACCACCATTGTGGTAATGGGGTATTTAGTTCCTCGAGATTTTCATCCCAAACATGTCCCATTGTTTCAACTTTACCTGCATCATCACCCGCTTTTCGTTTCGAAAATTTAATGACGAAAATAAAGATCCCAATAATGCTGATAATTGTGGTCAGACTAATAAACCATGACCAAAAACCACTGATAAAATCAGGCATGGTTTTCCTCCTCTTTGCCTAATAATGTTGGCTCATCTTCTTCAAATGGAATATTTGCCGCTTGGTCAAACTTTTCTTTCTTTTCAATAAACACCCAGACAACAATTCCGAAAAACACAATTGCAACCAATACTGTCCAAGCTGAAAATAATACGCTCATATACTCACCTTCTCGTCTTGACTGAAGTACCCAGTCTCTGCAGATAGGCAACTACGGCATCCAGTTCGGTTTTCCCTTCAATAGCTGTAGGTGCTTTTTCTATTTCTTCGTCAGTATATGGAACACCCAGTGTACGCATTACTTGCATCTTGTTTTTTATATCCCCCGTATCCAGATTGTTTTCTTCTAACCATGGATAACCCGGCATGATTGACTCGGGAACAACATCTCGGGGGTTATGTAAGTGGACACGGTGCCAATCATCACTGTAACGCCCACCGACGCGTGCCAAATCAGGGCCTGTTCTTTTTGAACCCCATTGAAATGGATGGTCATAGACATATTCACCTGCAAGTGAATAATGACCATAACGTTCCACTTCTGCCCTGAAAGGTCTGATCATCTGTGAATGACAAACATAACAACCTTCACGAATGTAGACATCGCGACCGGAAAGCTCCAGTGCAGAATAGGGTTTTAAACCTTCAACCGGCTCTGTTGTTGAATGCATAAAGAACAAAGGAATAATCTGAACAAGTCCACCGATACTGATCATGACCAGTATCAACACCATCATTAAACCAATGTTTTTTTCGATATGTGTATGTTGAAACGCCATTCTAATTCCCCTTAATGTGCGCCGACAGGTTCAGGAATCGCTGCAGTAACAGGTTTGCTACCAGCAACAGTTTTCCACATGTTATAGGCCATGACTAACGTTCCAGACAGGAATAAAGCGCCTCCCAGGAAACGTATGATGAAGAAAGGGTGCATGGCTTCAACTGATTCAACAAAGCTATAGGTCAGCGTGCCATCATCATTAACAGCTCGCCACATCAAACCTTGCATGATACCGGCCACCCACATCGATACGATGTAAAGTACAACCCCGATTGTTGAAACCCAGAAATGGACTTCGATTAGTTTAGTGCTATATATCTCTCGTCCATATAAACGTGGAATCAGGTAATACATACATCCCAGACTGATGAATGCTACCCATCCCAATGCACCAGAATGAACATGCCCGATCGTCCAGTCCGTATAGTGAGAGAGAGCATTGACTGTCTTGATAGACATCATTGGACCTTCAAAGGTGGACATGCCGTAAAACGAAAGTGAAACAATTAATAAACGTAAAACCGGATCAGTACGTAATTTGTCCCATGCACCTGATAAAGTCATGATACCGTTAATCATACCACCCCATGATGGTGCTAACAGAATCACGGACATCACCATACCCAATGACTGTGTCCAATCAGGTAATGCAGTGTAATGTAAATGGTGAGGGCCAGCCCAGATATAAGTAAACGCCAGAGCCCAGAAATGTACAATAGATAAACGGTAGGAATAAACCGGACGATTAGCCTGCTTAGGTATGAAATAATACATCATACCAAGGAAGCCTGCTGTCAGGAAAAAACCAACTGCATTATGGCCATACCACCACTGTACCATTGCATCCTGTACACCTGCATATACTGAATAAGATTTCAAAAAGCTTACCGGAAGAGCCAGGCTATTAAAGATATGCAATATAGCGATAGTAATTATCATTGCGGCATAGAACCAATTGGCAACATAGATATGCTTTACCTTCCTCTGTAATATCGTGCCGAAAAAAACTACACCGTAAGCAACCCAGACAACAGCAATTAATATATCAATTGGCCATTCAAGCTCAGCATATTCCTTGGAAGTCGTTATACCCAAAGGCAGGGTTATCGCCGCACATAAAATAATGACCTGCCATCCCCAAAAGGTAAATGCCGCTAAGCCATCACTAAACAGTCTGGTATGACAAGTACGTTGCACAACATAATAAGAAGTTGAAAACAAGGCACATCCACCGAATGCAAAAATTACTGCATTGGTATGTAAAGGCCGTAAACGACCAAATGTTAACCAGGGGATATCAAAGTTAAGTGCTGGCCATGCTAACTGTGCAGCAATGACAACCCCTACCAGCATCCCTACGATACCCCAGACAATTGTCATGATCGCAAACTGACGAACGACCTTGTAATTATATGTAGCACTATCAGCCATAGTGACAACTCCTAAGAATCTGAATGATCGATTGTTTAAATATATAACTTTTTAAAAAGACTTTATCTAAAAATTTTTATTTTTTT
>JBNLAL010000039.1:0-9000 GCA_050302115.1 Gammaproteobacteria bacterium
ACACGGTCTACATCAATGTCGATCGATTCGGCAATACCTCGGCGGCGACTATCCCGATCGCCCTTGATGAGGCGAATCGCGCCGGCAAACTCAAGGATAACGACATTCTTGTCCTCAACGCTTTCGGTGGCGGTTTTACCTGGGGCTCAGTCTTACTTCGTTTTTAAAACTTTTTGTTAAAATATCGTATGTCTGTCAATCAAAATATTGCTGTTGTATTTCCCGGTCAGGGTTCCCAATCAATAGGTATGATGAATGATTTGGAAAATACCTATGCAGAGATTAATAAGGTATTTGCTCAAGCCTCCAATGTTCTTGGGTATGACCTTTGGGACAAAGTGACAAATGGTCCTGAAACAGATTTAAACAAAACTGAAATTACTCAACCTGCATTATTAACGGCAGGCTATGCAACTTGGTCAGTTATGCGAGAGAAGGGCGCAGTTTTACCAGCATATCTGGCTGGACACAGTTTGGGTGAATATACTGCTCTGGTCTGTGCCAATGCCATTTCTTTTCCTGATGCAGTGAGTTTGGTAGCAGAGCGTGGAAAATGTATGCAAAGAGCTGTACCTGAAGGTGTTGGTGCAATGGCAGCTATACTTGGACTGGAGGATGAGCAGATCGAAGCCGTTTGTAATGATGTTTCGAATGATAAAATTGTTTCTGCGGCAAATTTTAATTCGCCAGGGCAGGTAGTTATTGCCGGCCATAAAGAAGCAGTAGAACTTGCAATTGATGCCGCAAAAGAGTCAGGAGCAAAACGTGCTCTGATGTTACCTGTCAGTGTGCCATCGCATTGTATATTAATGAAAGATGCTGCAGACGAATTCGCCAATACATTAAATAACATACAGTTTAAAGACGCAGATATTCCTGTGATACAAAATGTAGATGCCTCCCCAAAAACAGATGCCAATGAGCTTCGTGTTGGCTTGCTTGAGCAATTGTATAAGCCTGTGCGTTGGGTAGATGTCATTAAATATATGCAGCAAAATAATATCATCAAGATTATTGAATGTGGTCCGGGCAAGGTTCTGTCAGGATTGATTAAGCGGATAGAACGTTCAATGGATACCGTATGTATTCAAGATGATGATTCACTTTCAAAGGCCCTGGAAAATTAGAAAAGTCATGACGGAAAAATATAAAGATAAAGTGGTACTTGTCACAGGTGCCAGTAGAGGAATTGGTAAAGCTATTGCCAACAAATTCGTATCGCAAGGTGCTTATGTAATAGGTACAGCAACAACAGAATCTTCTGCTAGCAAGATCACTGAAGAATTGGATGGAAAAGGTAAAGGACTGGTATTAAATCTAAATGAAAAGGAATCTATTGAGGCTTTTGCAACAGAATTGGATAAATTGGAAGCGCCACAAATTCTGGTAAACAATGCAGGTATTACGCGTGACAATCTGTTAATGCGTATGAAAGATGAAGAATGGGATGATGTTATCAATACCAACTTAACGGGTATGTTTAAAGTCACAAAACTTTGTCTTAGATCAATGATGAAGGCACGTTATGGTCGTATCATAAATATTACATCTGTCGTAGGCTTATCCGGGAATCCAGGACAAACAAACTATTCGGCTACCAAGGCCGGCATGATTGGTTTTACAAGATCGCTGGCCCGTGAAGTGGGTACAAGGGGGATTACAGTCAATGCAGTAGCCCCAGGATTTATTGAAACCGACATGACCGATAATCTGGGTGATGAGATCAGGGAAGGCCTGCTAAAACAAATTGCATTAGCACGATTAGGTAAGCCTGAAGAAATTGCTTCTGTTGTTGATTTTCTGGCATCTGATGAATCAAATTACATTACCGGGCAAACGATAAGCGTAAATGGTGGTATGTATATGGGATAAAATTAGAATCTAAATTAAATAAATTATATAACCTATTGTAAATTAAAGATTATTAAATACATTTATAATCTGAGTTGCAAGAAGATTTCATTTCACTAAACTTAGCACACGCAAATCGGCTGAAGAGCCGCTAAGGGAGGAACTATCAATCATGAGTAGTGTTGAAGAACGCGTAAAAAAAATCGTTGTTGAACAACTTGGCGTAAAAGAAGAAGAGGTTACTAGCGAAGCATCTTTTGTCGATGATCTGGGGGCAGATTCACTCGATACCGTTGAACTGGTAATGGCATTGGAAGAAGAATTCAAGACTGAGATTCCAGATGAAGAAGCTGAAAATATCACGACAGTTAATCAGGCGGTTGAGTACATCAACGCACATCTTGAATAATAATCATTGAAGGACACAGAGGCCGCGTTTTGAATTATTCTTGCGCGGCCTTTTTTATTATCTAAAAAATTATCTATATTTTAAGAGTCAGGTTTAGTCATTGTGAGTAAAAGACGTGTAGTTGTAACAGGTTTAGGTATGGTTACCCCAGTAGGGAATGATGTTTCTGAAACCTGGAAAAATATCCTTGCCGGTAAAAGTGGAATCGCCTTAATTGACCATTTTGATACCAGTGAATTTTCCGTAAAAATTGGTGGTTCAATACGTAATCTTCCATTAGATGATTACATTCCTAAAAAAGAACAAAAAAAGATGGACCCGTTTATACACTATGGTTTAACTGCGGGTATCCAGGCCATACAGGATTCCGGTCTGGAGGTAACTGAGGAAAATGCTGCCCGGATTGGCGTTGCTATTGGATCCGGTATAGGTGGTCTACCTGGAATTGAAAAAGGGACACGACTGTTTGCCGCTGGTGGACCACGTAAGATTTCTCCATTTTATGTTCCCAGTAATATCATTAATATGATTTCGGGTCATCTTTCCATCATGTATGGATTGAAAGGGCCTAATTTCGCCATTGTTACGGCCTGTACAACAGGGACACATAATATTGGTGATGCTGCCCGTATTATTGAATACGGTGATGCGGATGTCATGATTGCCGGTGGAGCTGAAATGGCATCTTCAGAAACAGGTATGGCAGGCTTCGCTTCTGCACGTGCGCTTTCTACCAGAAATGATGAACCTGAACGTGCCAGCCGACCATGGGACAAGGACCGTGATGGTTTTGTTCTGAGTGACGGTGCCGGTGTCATGGTGTTAGAGGAATATGAGTTTGCCAAAAAACGCGGTGCTAAAATCTATGCAGAACTTATTGGTTATGGCATGAGTGGTGATGCCTATCATATGACAGCACCGTCGGAAAACGGTGAAGGCGCTGCAACCTGTATGAATAATGCAATTAGAAATGCCGGAATTAATAATGATGAAGTGGACTATATCAATGCACATGGCACCTCAACACCTGCTGGCGATATAGCTGAAACAGTTGCAGTAAAACGCGTGTTTGAAGATAACGCAAAGAATATTGCCGTTAGTTCCACCAAGTCCATGATCGGACATCTGCTTGGTGCAGCGGGTGGTGTTGAAGCAATCTTTTCGGTATTAGCCATTAAAGATCAGGTGGCTCCACCAACTATTAATCTGGATAACCCTGATCCAGCATGTGATCTGGATTATGTCCCGCATACAGCCCGTGAAATGGAAATTAATGTCGCGTTATCAAATTCATTTGGTTTTGGCGGAACTAACGGCACATTGATTTTTAAAAAACCGGAATAGCACAAATTACAATATAAGCCATTAATGAATCATGGCAGAAACAGTCCTAATTAATGGAGAATTTAACGATAAACTGTCCTGCCTGGATCGTGGTCTGCATTATGGTGATGGCGTCTTTGAAACTATCGCCGTTTTTCAACAAAAGCTTTTATGTTGGGATGATCATCTAGAACGTTTAAGAAAAGGTTGCAATTGTTTGGGTATCCCCGTTCCTGATGAATCAATCCTTTTTGAAGAATCTAATACATTAATTACAAATATCGATCGTGGAGTGTTGAAACTCATTATAACGCGTGGACAGGGTGGACGTGGTTATGGCGTGCCCGATAAGACTGATCCTACTAGAATTGTCGCACTTTATCCCTGGCCAAATCATCCGGACTCAAATACTGAACAAGGCATCAATGTTCGCTATTGTCAGTTTCGTTACAGTCAGAATCCTTCACTGGCAGGGATTAAACATTTAAATCGATTAGAGCAAGTGTTGGCACGTTCAGAATGGAATGATAAAAACATACAAGAAGGACTGGTGATGGATATAGACAATAATATTATTGAAGGCACGATGAGCAATGTTTTTTATGTCAAAGAAAAATCATTGTTTACTCCTGCTCTAGAACAATGTGGTATTGAAGGCATTATCAGAAAAATAATACTCGACATATGTCCTGAACTAAAAATTCCAACACATATAAAAAATATTTCTCCGGAAGAATTGTTTAATGCTGATGAAGTTTTTGTTTGTAACAGTGTTATTGGAATCTGGCCTGTTAAAAAGCTAAAAGAAAAGAAATATCTTAAAAGAGAAATAACTGAAAAGCTTACTCGGGCCTTAATTGAACGGAATATGATCGTCCCATTATGTTAAAACGACTGTTAATCATGGGTTGTTTATTGGTTGTAATGCTAATTACGACTATCTGGTTGCTTTATTTAGATTACAAGTCTTTTTTAAATACACCGATTAATACTGAACAAACTTTCTTTTTTACCATTGAACCGGGCATGTCATTTAATGAAATTAGCAAGCAATTTATTGCTAAAGGATTGATCGATGATGATCGTTATTTCAAATTTCTTGCCCGACACACAAGTAAAGCAAACCAGATAAAATCAGGAGAATATGAATTACCTGCGGGTATACTTCCCAATGAAGTTTTGGATGTTTTTGTTTCCGGCAAGGTAGTCCAGCATGCATTTACCCTGATTGAAGGCTGGAATATTCATGATTTAGCCAACGCAGTTATAAATAACAATATATTGGTGAAGAAACTTGATTATAAAAATATCGATTCATTAATGGCTCAATTGGGATGTCCCGAATCCAGTCCAGAAGGACTGTTTTTTCCAGATACTTATCATTTTCCAAGAGGAACAACGGATAAGGAGTTTTTATTACGTGCATACCAGCGTTTACAGGATGTATTAAATTATGAATGGCAAAACCGTTCAGAAAATTTGCCGTATCAAACACCTTATGAAGCATTAACCATGGCATCGATCATTGAAAAAGAGACAGGGCTAGCCAGTGAGAGAAATAAAATTGCCGGTGTTTTTGTACGACGGTTACAAAAAAATATGAAATTGCAAACAGATCCAACGGTGATATATGCCATGGGGTTAAAATTCGATGGTAATATTCGTAAAAAAGATTTGAATATTGATTCTCCTTATAATACGTACCGTTATAAAGGCCTGCCTCCTGGTCCGATTGCTCTGGTGGGAA
Organism: Gammaproteobacteria bacterium; assembly: GCA_050302115.1. Lineage (GTDB taxonomy): Bacteria > Pseudomonadota > Gammaproteobacteria > Eutrophobiales > Eutrophobiaceae > JBNLAL01. The sequence continues at coordinate 5,331 of JBNLAL010000039.1, forward strand.
AAGAAGCTATTCATGCCGCATTGCATCCTGAAGATGGAACAGAATTATACTTTGTTGCCAAAGGTGATGGTTCTCATCATTTTTCTGATTCATTGAAAGGACACAATAAAGCAGTGTCAAAATATCAACTAAAGGCAAATTAATGACAACATCAGGACTATTTATCACACTAGAAGGTGTTGAAGGGGCTGGTAAAAGTACCTTGATGGATTATGTTGCAAAACTGGTTTCAATGGCAGGTCGCGAATATATTTTAACCCGGGAACCTGGCGGCACTAAAACGGGTGAAAAAATTCGGGCAATTTTATTGGATAATAATAATAACAGTCTATCTGATGATACAGAGTTACTGTTAATGTTTGCGGCTCGGGCACAACATATTCAACAGATCATTAAACCTGCATTGAAAGAAAATAAAGTTGTTATTTGTGATCGTTTTACTGATGCCAGTTACGCTTATCAGGGAGGTGGCCGTGGCATTAATTTAGAACGTATAAAAACCCTTGAGGATTGGGTTCAACAGGGTTTGCAACCGGATTTAACCATTTTGTTTGATCTTGATGTTGAGATTGGATTGAGACGTGCGGGTAAACGTAGTGAGGCGGATCGATTTGAGCAGGAACAAAAGGAATTTTTCGAACGGGTACGTCAATGTTATCTGGAAAGAGCTAAAATATTTTCAGACCGTTATCGTCTCATAGATTCAAGCAAGCCGTTGGACGATGTTAAAAGACAAATTGAAACCGTTTTCAAGGAAAGAGAGATATGTTAACAACCTATCCATGGCATCATAAAGCCTGGAAAAGATTACATGAGATGCAACAGCAAAATCGACTTCCACATGCACTATTACTCTGTGGAAATGAAGGTATTGGGCTGAAGCAATTTGCACGTGCTTTTGCGATGGACCTGTTATGCCTGGCATTAAATGAAGAAGATCGTGCCTGTGGAACCTGTCAAAGTTGCCAACTTTTCCTTGCGGGAAGTCACCCGGATATCAATTTTATAGATCCGGAAGAAGAGGGCAAACAAATCAAAATTGCCCAGGTACGTGAATTAATCGAATATGTTGCTTTAAAAAGTTTTTCCGGCAAAAAGAAGATTTCCATAATCGAACCTGCTGAGGCGATGAATCGGGCAACAGCCAATGCCTTATTAAAAACATTGGAAGAGCCACCGGAACAATCTATGCTAATCTTGCTGAGTCATCGACCGGAAAGTATGCCGATAACAATCCGTAGTCGTTGTCAGCGTATCGATTTTAAACCTGAATTTTCAAATGAAGCCCTGGAATGGTTAAAACAGCAAAACATTGATTCAGATATTCCTATTGAGTACCTTTTACGTCTTGCCAATGGTGGTCCACTCAAAGCATTACAATTGGTCGAAGATGAACAATTACAGGATCGAAAAACGATCCTGATGGATTTGAAGAACTTGTCAGCACCAAAAGTTGATCCAGTACAAGTTGCAGCTAACTGGCAAAGTCTGGGCAGTGACAGGGTAATTGGCTGGTTGTTACGTTTCTTACAGGATCTGATTAGACTGAAGCTATTGAAAGATAAGGCAAATCTGACAAATATGGACCTAAAAGAAGACTTGCAAGAGATCGTAAAACGATTAGACTTGGTTCAGTTAGTTCGAAATTATGATTTTGTGCTACAGAAATACCAGCAATCAACTGGGCCGATGAACTATAACCCGTTGAGTATTCTTGAAGAAATCATAGTTAATTGGAATAATCCGCAAATAATAAATTAGGGTGAATTGAGGGGAAACTGATGGCAGCGGGCCGTGATCCAAGACAAGGTATCTTGTCTCTGACGATTCGAGATAAGAGTGCGCTTTATGCTTCCTATATGCCGTTTATCAAAAATGGTGGTTTATTTATTCCTACAGCAAAACCTTACAAACTGGGTGATGAGGTTTTCATGTTATTAACCCTAACTGACAGCAAGGACAAACTTCCTGTTGCTGGCAAAGTCGTCTGGATTACTCCCAAGGGCGCACAAGGTAATAAAACGGCTGGTATTGGTGTTCAATTCAGTGAATTGGACAAAGGTGCAACCAAAAGCAAGATCGAAACACAGCTCGCAGGCGCCCTGAAATCGGATCGTCCGACTCACACTATGTGAGTTTTGTTATTTATTTTTAATTCAGGTTTTTCTCGTGACTTCACTGGTCGATTCTCACTGCCATATTCCTCTATTAAGCGAAGAACTCTCGATTGAAGAAATATTAAATCATGCAAAAAACAATGATGTTGAACACATGCTTTGTGTTGCCATCGATTTAACAGGTTCTCCTGAAATAATTCAATTAGCGAAAGAACACGACATGGTGTCTGCTTCTGTTGGCGTTCACCCAAATACCAAACTTCAAGACGAGGCCATAATGAATGATTTGCTGGAACTTGCCAGTGAGGATGCCGTTGTAGCGATAGGTGAAACGGGATTGGATTATTTTCGTAGTGAAGGCAATCTGGAATGGCAGCGCGATCGTTTTCGCCTGCATATTAATGCTGCAAAAGAACTTAAAAAACCACTCATCATTCACACAAGAGAAGCCAAAGATGACGTCATTAAAATATTAAAGGAAGAGGCTGCTGAAGAAGTAGGCGGCGTTATGCATTGTTTTGTTGAAGACTGGGAGACAGCCCAGGCTGCCATGGATTTGAATTTTATGATTTCTTTTTCGGGCATAGTGACATTCAAGAATGCTAAAGACCTGCAGGAAGTTGCAAAAATGGTTCCTTTGGATCAGATGCTGATTGAAACCGATTCACCTTATTTGACACCGGTTCCTTTTCGGGGAAAAACAAACCAACCGGCGTACGTGCGTCATGTTGCCGAATTTATTGCAGAATTAAAAGAACTTGAATTTAAGACAGTGGCAGAAAAAACGACTGAAAATTATTACCAATTATTTAATTAGTAATTCGATTAACCTGCATCAGAAATAAGCCCATCAAAATATTTGTGAAATTCTGATGCTGATACATCCAGGTCATCTACCTGTAAAACTTCATAATTTTCTACGGATTTCATTATGAGATCATGAATATTTAATAAAAGTTTAATTTCAATTTGCGCGGTATGTAGATCAGATACAATCAACCCTTGTTCACCATCTCGTGATTCGACCGGATTAAGCAAAATCACCGGGATAAAATTGTTATCGAGTAAAAGTTGTAAACCACGGTAAATAGAACCTTTAAAATCTATGATAGACTCCCCATCCTGATTTTCTGTTGCTATCAGGATATTATTTCGAGTTTGACTGAGGTTCGGTTTAAGTTTGCAATTCTCCAACCCCAGAAAGGTCAGACTTTCCCAGTTATATTTATCACTATTACAAATCATTCCAACGATACCGTCTTGCCATATCGGCTCAAATAGAGAGGGTTTAATACCCTTTAGAAGGCCAGAATCTTTTATGGCCAGATGGCCTTTTTCATATTCGAGATTACCGAAAAAGAGATGGTCTTTTGCTTGGTGCAATACGTAATAATTGGATAGTCCCTGATGGTAAAGTCCTTCTAATAACTCCGTGTATTTATTAGCGTGCATTTTTTTATACATTCCTTTATATATGTAAATAACACTAATAAAGTAGCACATTTCTAATATTTATATCTAATATATTACTTTAAATATATTATTTAATATAT
>JBNLAL010000040.1:0-8953 GCA_050302115.1 Gammaproteobacteria bacterium
AGAAGCTGGGGCAGTCGTCGTGGGCGGACACAGCGTCAACGATAAAGAACCTAAGTATGGTTTAGCTGTTACAGGACTGATTGATCCTGAAAAGGTGAAGATTAATCTATAAGTCATTATTCTTCAAAACCACACTTATTAGTAGTGTACGGTATTCAATATGATCTGCCGAAACAAGGAGAATTAAAATAAAAAAACATCAGATATTACCTCAAGGATGGTATAGCCGGTTTGAGTTTTGGAAGGGTGTTGCCGCAATCAAACAATTGCCAGAAGACATTGGTAGCGAGGTCGCCTTCGCAGGCCGTTCCAATGTTGGTAAATCCAGTGTAATCAACAAAATTACGCAACGCCGATCTCTAGCAAGGACAAGTAAACTGCCGGGCCGAACCCGTGAATTGAATTATTTTTCCTATGCTGATGATATCCATCTTGTCGATTTGCCTGGTTATGGTTATGCCAGGGTCAATGCCTCTATGCAGAAAGACTGGGCAAATTTAATCGAGTACTACCTCAGAGAAAGGAACTCACTAAAAGGGGTGTTTCTGATCATGGATATCAGGCATCCATTAGGGAAATTTGATCAGATGATGTTGGATTATTGTGCTTCATATGACTTACCGTTTCATGTGCTTTTAAATAAAGCCGATAAACTATCGAGAAATGCCGGATTGAATGCTATGCACGAGGTTAAAAAACAGTTACGGCCTTTAAATGCAACTTGTCAGTTGTTTTCAGCATTGAAAGGGACTGGCCTGGAAGAAGCACGTGAAAAAATGGCTTTTTGGCTTTTTGAAAGTTAATTATATCTACATTAATAAAAAAGTGCCCCGGTGATTCTTTTTAGGGGAAAGATGGGCATCCGGGGCTAAAAATCCCGGCTGGGGAGAACCGGGTTATTCTCCTGCCAAGGGAGGTAGACAGGAAAATTTCAGTGCTTAATTATTAGAAGCAGTGAATTGCTTTTAGTTCCCGCATTTTAAAAATTGTCAACAGTAAATTTATCTTTATTCACAGACCTAAATTGGGGCATGTTCGTATTTATATTATGAGGAAAGCGATCCCCCTGAAGACAAACAGTGTCGGTGTAACTAATTGTATTTAATAGAAAAAATGCTACTGGTTAATTTTTAACACATTTGTCATATTTTAAATAAACAGGCTCTTCTCAGCGATGTGTGCGCACTGCTTCCACAGAGTTATCCACAGAAAATGTGGATAAAAAACGAAGCATGAAACAGAGCAAATAGTTAGCTATACAAAGTTAGAAACGGTATTAAGTTTGTTCATATTTTTTCTATTGATTGGGACCAAAATCTTTATTGAACAATCTTCAATAGTTCTCCCTTGAAAGGCTCTCCATTTGGATATTTCGCATTCAGTAGGCGTAGTTTGGCTTCTGCATGGGTTTCAATGGGGGATTGTTTGGCAAGCGTCGTGAATCGTGTATTTTCATCTGCCTGAACAACTTTCAGGTGCAGAGGTTTGGCCAATATTTTTTCGTTGTCAGTTAATGCATGAAAACTTTGGGCGGTTTCCATAATATCTTTATCGTATCTGGATAAATCATTTGGATTTTCAGTCATGCCAGCAATAATAAAAGCGCGTTGATCCAGATAAATCACAGTAAAACGAACAGGTCGCTGGCCTGCACTTGTATTGATGACAGAAATGCCAGTATGAGCATCAAGGCCATTCACCTTGATTGCGGTCTCATCTGTCAAATTACTAAGGCCCAACCTTTGAATCATGAATTCACGTGGTGATATCCTTTTATTGATATCTTCTACATTGATTTGTAACAAGGCTTTGCCACCAGGCGATGTAACAAGCAAGCGATCAGGTTGATTATGAACATTCCAGTTTTGTGGGAAACTGATAGCAAACCCCAGCTCCTCATGGAAAAACTTTCGACCCCGAAGAATACCCTCATGCGGGCTATCACCGTAGACAAGATTATCCACCATGGTCATATATTCTTCATAACCGACATAGTTTTTACCTCCTGCATTTGTCAAGGAGTGTGCAGTGCTCACCACTTCTTGTAATCGAGTGTCATTATTCGGGTGGGTGGAAAAGACGCCGTGATAAATATTGGGTTCTCTGCCTTCAGCTTTTGCAGCTTCAGTTTCAAAGATCTCCTGGTTTTTAAGTACACTAATCACATCCAACATGGCATTCGGGTTGTAATTCGACCGTGCCAGATATTCTGCACCCAGACGGTCTGCTTCAAGTTCATGTTCACGTCCATAACCACGCAATAGTGCTGCTCCAAAGAGCTGGGCCAATTGATTGGTTGCCTGATTCATACCCGGGATAAATACCGCTCCCAGGGTGATGCCAATATTGGCTAATTGAGTAGCACTATACTGCCGAACAGAATGACGTGCTGTGACATGTCCGATCTCATGGCCTAATACGGCAGCCAATTCTGCCTCTGATTTTAAATATGCCATAAGACCTCGGGTGATATAGATATAACCACCGGGCAAGGCAAAGGCATTTATTTCTTTACTATCCAGTACAGTAAAGCGATAGATTAAATTATTTCGATGACTCTTAGCGGCCAGCTTTTCCCCGACTCTTTGTACATACTTTTGCAAAGCGGGATTTTCATAGACACTGTATTGTTTCAGCACTTCCTGATTTGTCTGGCGTCCGAGTGCAATTTCATCCTGTTCTGAAAGAAGTACCAGGTCCTGTCTACCGGTAACAGGATTGACGGCGCAAGCCCCGCTCAACAGAATAATCAGTAAGGTAAAAGGCAATAGTATCTTGATATTCATAATTGTGTGACCGTATTTAAAAATATTCAGTTCCTTGAGTTATCAGAAATTATCCTAATGGAATGCGGGTGTCTAATCCTCATTCTTAATTGTCCATTTCGTTGATATAACCAGCCATTTGCCTCAATTTCTTTATTGATAAGTTTAGTCAAATACGACTTATCAAAATACTGTAAGTCTTCACGTACTATTCTCAGGGCGACATTGTTTTCCAGATTGAACCAGATTGAAGAACGACTTTCGGATATGCGTAATACCATTCCTTGAATATATCTAAACCCCGTATCGCTCCCGGACAGTTCATCAGTGTTTCGGGGCCGGTAATGTGCCAATGCCCACAATCCAATTTTGTCCTTTCTTGCGAGATTGGAAACTTTTGAATAACAATCAAGGAATAACAAATTGGGTGGAATATTGAGAGGCATTGCCAGGCCCATTTCTAGTAACCCGGCCTGTATATTTTTGCCGTTTGGTAAAAATAGATGAGCTAATGTTCGCCCATGACGGTCTTTCCGTTCCTTATCGTATTTAAGTGAGATGTGCTTATTGGAACCGAGCAATTCAATTAGTTGTGCTCTTGCTTTTATGGCTCCGGGTTCGGGTGGCGAACCATCATGATGTATTTCCGGTGTATTTATACCGATGAGACGAATATGTCGTTTATCCGTCAAAATTACAGTATCTCCATCGATTACATAATTTATTTGGGCCTGTTCATCAAAGTTAGTACTTACACATTCCGGGGTTAATGCAAATGTTTGGCCTGTAAATAAATAAAGGAAGAAAGAAAAAGATATAAAAAAACGCCCATGAAGGGCGTTTTTTGAAAGAAATTTTGTTAGAAGCGTTGTTTTATGACATCCCATATTTACGACGGAATTTATCAACACGACCCGCGGTATCCAGGATTTTTTGTTTCCCGGTGTAAAAAGGATGACATTCTGAACATACGTCGATGTGCATGTCATCAACATGGGTTGATCGTGTCTTGAAAGTATTGCCACAGCTACAGCTGACCGCTACTTCTTTATATTCTGGGTGGATATCTGCCTTCATTTTTCTATCCAAAAAGGTTCATTCATTGATTAAGGGGCGGGGAGTTTATGTCAATCCGTGGGTTTTCGCAATCCCGAAGGATTAAATATTCATTCCGGATTCCTGTCCTGGGTATGAATATCAATGACTTCGGCAGAGGGTTTAGGCCGGCTCTTCTCTTTCAGTCCATCAGGGCTGTTTAAACGTTCCATGTTTTCCAGAAGCCCCTCTTCACCAAGGACGCTGTCCCACATCATTTGAGAAATTTTCAAACAGGAGGCCATTGGGTTTGCGGAAGTGGAACGAATCTGGTCGATTTTCCACTGTAGGCCTTGCATGCGTCGTTTGATTTCCGGAGAAGTGCTTTTAATAACCTCTTCCAGCATTTTACGTCGTTTATCCTCATAGGCCTCAGGATTGTCACGAGCAAGTTTCGCCCATTCATCAAAATCGAAGTCTACGTTGTTGATATCATGCATTGCTTAAATTTTTAGTGTTTATTTAATCGTTGTCGATGACTATCAAGAAACCTTTAGCTTTTTATAATCTCATAACCTGAACTCTGCAACCACTGGCGTGTGATCGGAAGGTCTTTCGAGTTTGCGCGGACTTTTATCGATGTAACATCTTTGGCAAGCTTGTGATAGTTTTTCCGAAGCGAGAATATGGTCAATTCTTAAGCCACGGTTGCGTCTGAAAGCTGCAGCACGGTAGTCCCACCAAGAAAAACTTTTTTCTTCCTGTTCGAATAATCTGAAACAATCGGTTAAGCCGTGTGCCAGAAGTTTATTAAATTCGGCTCTTTCGGGCTCACTAACAAGAACATTCCCCTTCCATTCCTGCGGGTCGTGTACATCTATATCTTCTGGAGCAATATTGAAATCACCCAAAATAATCAATCGATCATTGCTATCAAGTAATTCATTAACAAAAGGGTGCAGCTTTTCAAACCATCCAAGTTTGTATTTGTATTTTTCAGAACCGACTTCAGAACCATTCGGCACATACAGGTTTAAGACAGTGATGTCATTAGTGTTGGTTGCCAGTACGCGTCGTTGTTCATCTGCAAGATCCGGAATCCCGGTTGCGAGAGTTTCCTGTGGCTTTTTACTTAATGTAGCAACACCATTGTAGGTCTTTTGACCAATAAAACTGGCGCAATAACCCGCTTCTTCAATGGCCTGGACTGGAAAATTATCGTCGATGGTTTTGGTTTCCTGCAGTGCCAACACATCAGGCTTTTCCGATTCCAGCCATTGTAATACGTGGGGAAGTCTAACTTTTAGGGAATTGACATTCCAGGTTGCGATCTTGAACACAATTAATAATTAAAAAGTTGATTAATTTTAGACCCTGAATCCACCATGCCGGCGGCGATTGACATAATCCAGAATAAATGCGCCAGCAGCTAAACCCAATACAAAGATGATTAGAGCAGTTATCAGAATCTGCTTCCAATTTGTTAAAGATAACTCACCTGGAACTGAAGTGCCCGCCACTTCTATTCCGGATGATTCAAGTTGATTGACCAGTGAGTCATTGGCTTCTTTCAGTTGTTCAATCTCTTCGAGTAGTTTTTTGTCTGTGCCGCCTATACTGGGTATGTGTGCCCTGAGTTCAGTCAACTGTGCCTGTAATTCTCCCACCTTAAGACGTTCAGATTTTAATTGTTGTTCCAGTTCTTTAGTTTCATTAGTTGATTTAGGCGGGGTATTTGCAGCAGGGGTGTTTACTGTCTTGAGTAACTCAATTTCTTTTTTCAAGGAAGCATTTTGTTTTTCCAGCTCGGTTACCATTGCCCGTCCAGGTTTCGTTTCGATCAGATATTTGCTGTGAACCCAGCCTTTGACGCCTTCCGGATCCTGAACCTGAACCAGCCCATTATTACGCTCAAGTACAAATAAAGCGGTGCCACTGGGGACTAATTTAAGTATCGGGCTGTCAGTTGCCTGATTTTCGTGAATGCCTATTTTTAATTCATCAATGACATAATTGGTTTCAGCGAACGTCATCGATGACGTTAAACACATGAGTCCAAATACTGCATGTTTGATGAATCTCAATCGTTGCATGTTTTTTCCTTAAGCTGTAATTCCTGAATGTCTCAATAAAGGTTCAATACTCGGTTTACGTCCACGAAACTCGACAAACAAATCCATCGGGTCACGACTACCACCCTGTTCAAGGATAGACTGTAAAAATTCCTTGCCAGTCGTTTTATCAAAGATACCTTTTTCCTCGAATTTGGAAAAGGCATCTGCCGATAATACTTCTGCCCATTTATAGCTATAGTACCCAGCTGCATAGCCGCCTGCAAAAATATGCGAAAAACTGTGTTGAAAACGATTAAATTCAGGAGCGGGTACAACAGCAACCTGTTTTCTGACATCGTTTAAAATCTGTTGAATATCAATATTGTCATTTTTTGCAGACTCCATGTGCAATCGAAAATCAAAAATGGCAAATTCAAGTTGTCTAACCATCTGCATCCCAGATTGAAATGTTCTGGCGTTTGTCATTTTTTCAAACAGGGCATCATCAATTAATTCATCAGTATCAATATGGCGCGCGAACAGATCGAGAGCTTCTTTTTCCCAACACCAGTTTTCCATGAATTGACTGGGCAATTCGACAGCATCCCAGGGCACTCCATTAATTCCGGAAACGCCACTGTATTCCATTTGCGTCAACATATGGTGTAAGCCATGACCAAACTCATGGAACAGTGTTGTAACTTCATCATGTGTAATTAACGCAGGTTTGTTGCCAATTGGAGGCGTGAAGTTACAGGTCAGGTAGGCGACCGGATTTTGGATATTCTGTTTATCTTTTTTCCTGACTAAGCATTCATCCATCCAGGCACCACCACGTTTATGTTGGCGGGCATATAAATCCAGATAGAAACTGCCCCTTAGCTTTCCAGTTTCATCGAAGATATCAAAAAACTGAACGTCTTTATGCCAGGCATCGATACCGGCACGTTCCTTGATATTTACGTCGTACAATTTTTCGGTAATAGCAAACAGGCCGTCGAGTACCCGGTTAACAGGAAAATAAGGGCGTAATGTTTCCTGTGAAATGTCAAACCGGGCCTGGCGTAGTTTTTCCGAATAATAAGCTACATCCCATGCCTCAAGTTTGTCGATGTTGTCCGTCTCTTTTGCGAACCGCGCAAGTTCATTAAATTCTTTTTGTGCATAGTCATGAGTACGTTTGGCAAGATCCTCCAAAAAGTGTATGACTTCTTCCGGTGTTTCCGCCATTTTTGTAGCAAGCGAATAATGCGCATAACTTTCAAAGCCGAGCAGCTTTGCTTTTTCTGTTCTATAACGCAGTATTTCCTGCATATTCTCGCTATTGTCCCATTTGCCGTTATCAGGACCTTGATCCGAAGCACGCGTGACATAGGCTTCATACATTTCTTTGCGCAATTCTGTATTGTCTGCATACTGCATAACGGGAAGATAAGAAGGGAAATCAAGAGTTAATAACCAGCCTTCTTTACCCTCATTCTTTGCTGATTGTTCCGCCAATGCCAATGCTGATTCAGGCAAACCGCCAAGTTGTTCTTTATTAGTAATCAGCTTTTGCCAGGCATGTGTCGCATCCAGCAGGTTTTCTTCAAACTTGGTTTGTAATTTGGAGAGTTTTTGCTGGATTGTTCGATAGCGATCTTTTTTCTCTTTATCCAGATCAATGCCTGACAAACGAAAGTCGCGTAATGCGTTTTCGATGATTTTTTTCTGACCCGTACTTAAAGTGTTGAAACTGTCCTGCTTTGCAATATATTCATAAGCATGGAACAGTTTTTCATTTTGCCCCATCTCGGTAGCATAATCTGAAAGTTTAGGTAAGCAGGCATTATAGGCTTTACGCAATTCATCGTTATCAGCAACGGAATGTAAATGACTCGCGGGTGACCAGGCTCGACCAAGTTTATCGTCCATGTCCTCGAGCTTTTGAATTAAATTATCCCAGTTATAGTCTTTGGTGTTATTTAACAGGGACTCAATATTTTTCCGGTTTTCCGTTAATAAAGTATCAATGGCCGGCTCAATATGTTTCGCCTTGATTGAACTAAAACGGGGTAAACCCGTTGTATCTAATAATGGGTTACTCATAATTTCTAAATAGTAATGCCTCGGGTTATTTCAATAGGCAGCGATGTTAAGGTATCAATTACTACATCGCCAGTCGTAGACTGATCATCCAGGTTGCGAGACTACCACAAATGATAAAACTGCTGATTAAAAGAACGGAATAAAGATGCAATGTTCGGGTTAAATCATCTTGCGGCAATGCAGATAATATAAAAGGACGGCGTTTGTCGTGGGTGTTGCCCATCAGATTTACCGGGGGCAGGGTTTTGTCCTCTTTATGTTTTTCCATTACCAGTTTATAAGCTTCCTCACGGACTTTTTGCCATTCATTCATGTCTATCTGGCCATCATTGTTCAAGTCGAACTTTTTCAGCATGTTTTCGCTGTCAGTTTTCCATTCACGAATTAACTCACGCACATCTTCATTTACATTGTAATGGCTACCGGAACCACCAACGGTTTTATAAAGGCCAATAGCGTACAAAGTCTCGCCAGGGTGTAATAGTTTTTCGGTATATCGGTAGCGACTGAAACCACCACCTATATTTGTGGAAAGAGCATGATAAAAACGTTTTTTCTCCTGATGTTTTAACGAAGGTCCGCCCATAGGAGTTACTTCATTTCCAAACCAGACGTTTTTAGTTAATACAGTAACCTGTGCACCTTCCGGATCGATAATACAGTGTCCGGTTTCATCCTTGATCAAAAACAATTCATCACTAACGCCTTTTTTGATCGTTTTCCATTCTGTGCGCTTCCCGCTTTTACGTTTTTCCTCAACCTTAAATTCATACCAGGTACAGGTTGTCCGGGTTAAAGGGGATACGATGGGTTGCCCCTCCATTAAATGCCCATGACCCACTAATTCGACATAACCTTGTGCGGCTGAACGGATCTTTGAGGTAGGTGTATCTTCAATAACGCGTTTACGGTGAATGAAGCTAAACGCAAAAAAGAAACTGGCTATTGAAACTACAACCAATACCGAAGCCCAGAACCAGAAATCATCGGCTGGACTCGATTTTATCCATT
>JBNLAL010000041.1:0-8731 GCA_050302115.1 Gammaproteobacteria bacterium
CAATGTATAGGCCTCGCAATGGTTCGCGCATGAAGTCGTAACGCGTCCATAGGTTACCAATATGCGGCGCACTCATTTGCAACGGTGCATCGTGAAAACGCGCAACGTTTTTATAATTGAGTTGGTCTGCCGCGGAGAGTGTTGCCGGGTTCTGGGCGAGAACAGCATCGTCATTGCCACTGAATTCTGTAATCCTTGCGTCCATGTAACTGTAGGATAAATACATTTGCCAATTGTCTTTCAACAATGCCGTTGCATCCCACTCCACGCCTGTGGAACGTTGTTCTCCGCTCTGTACATTTTTAATCACAACTGCGGCAGCGGCATTCGTGGTGGCCAGGTCATTGATGATGTCCTCATTGATAATGTCAAAATATGTCAGTGTGCTTGAGAAGCGTCCGCCAAACAGGTTGGCCTTAATACCGATGTCATAACCATAACCTTTTGTGGATTCGGCAGGTGAAGTTGTCCCGTCGGGATTATTAAGTACCTGTGTTCCCGGCACGAAAGATTCTGCGTAGGAACCAAACAGGGATACTTCAGGTGTGAGCTTGTAAAGTAAGCCGTACTGTGGGGTTATTGCACTTGCCATAATACTGGGGTCGTCCGAACCCAAATGATTTTTCAATTGACTCTGTGTCCATGTTGCACGTCCCCCGACGAGCATAAGCAGACGGTCATCGAAAAAACCAAATGTGGAACCACCGTAAATGGATTTATCAACATAGTCTGTGGTTCGATCAACCGCATTCGTAGTGAGCAATGAACGCGGCAGGGTCAGGTTACGATTCCAGGTAGATGGATCGCTCAGGTCCCACAATGGAAACGGTGAAGCAGTCGGAACAGTACCGAGGGCTGGGTCGTTGGCGGCCTGGCCTGCACGGTTGTCGAATTGGCGGTCGACATATTGCGCACCGAGTAATAATTTCAAACTGGCAAAGTCGAAATTATATTTGCCAATAGCCTTGAATTCGTAAGTATCGTCACGGTTGGTGTAGGTCTGGAAGCGTAAGCGGCGACCTTGTAATAGTGTGGTGTTGTTGGCCATGCCGAAGTTGCCGGAGAAGAGGGCATCGATCTTGTAATCGAGGTGTGAGAAACCTGCGCGTAGATCCCAATGATCACTGGCTTTGAAATCGATCCAGCTGCTGAACTGACTCGTTTCACTATCACGGAAATCAAAGTTTGATAAACCATTCCAGTAAGCCGGTAGTCCGGATACGTCGACACCGGAAAGATTCGGATCGTTTGCCGTTGGCAAGACTCCGCTCTGTGTATTGTAGCCGGGTTTCTGCATCAATTGCGGTTGTTCGTTTTTCTTGTAGTACTCATATTTGACTGTTACACCCCATTTATCATTGGGTTGCCAACGTAATGACGGTGCAATATCAAAAGAATTCGCGTCGTAAGGATCCCAGTACTCGATATCATGGTCGTAAGAGGCCGCAAGCCGATAGAACAAAGTGTTTGTTGCAGGACCTGTTACATCAAAGTCAAAACGGTATTGTTCATCCGTGCCATATCGGGCATTGATATTGGCGGCGAACTTTGATTCCGGGTCCTTGGTGATGACATTGACAATCCCGCCCGGGGCAACCTGACCATAGAGGAACGAGGATGGACCCTTGACGACTTCAACACGCGAAATATTAGTCATGTCGAATATAGATGGGCCATGGAAGCCGTCGCGTAACATCTGTACATTCCCGGCAGTAGAGCTAACCGCAAAGCCGCGTATAGCGAGGTTGGCATTGCCCTCGTTAAAATCATTGCTGCGATAGGTGACACCCGGCGAATAACGTGCAACGTCGAAGATGTCTCTTGGTCGTTGGTCATCAATAAATGATGTGTTAAAGGCCTGAATTGAGAATGGCAGTTCAATAATGGGCGTATCAAAACTCGAAGCCGAAATAGAGTTCGATGCCCGGTAACCCATGTCCATCTGAGTAGAAACTTCAAACGGCGACACTACAACCATGGACAATTCTTCAAGGCTCATTTGTCTTAGTGTCTCGATTGAAAGTTCCTGGCTATCGCGAGGTAATTCATTATCCGGTTCGCTGACTTCAGCCAATGTCTGTACAGGAGACATTATAGAAATCCAAAAGAAGAAAATTCCTGCTTGCGTGAAAGTATCAGAAGAAAAAAGTTTCATCTGATTATCTCTCTGCACCATGTCTGGATGTGCTTTGGAAAGGATTGAAAGCCAGAGTATGTTGCCGCAGATTAAATGCTTTCTTACAGGTGATCGGTAAATTTTTTGTCATTTTTTATAATTTCGACAGCAGTCATAAAGTCAATCGCACGACTGAAAAGAAATCCCTGTAAAATATCACATTGAAAATCGTTTAATATCTTTGCCTGTTCAATGGTTTCTACTCCCTCCGCGACACATTCAAGACCTAGCCCACTTGCAAGATTAATGATGGACTTCACCAGATTGGTTTCAGTTGTACTTTTGCCAAGATCCCGTATAAAACTGAGATCAATTTTGAGTGATTTAACAGGGAATTTTTTCAGGTAACTGAGTGAAGAGTAGCCGGTTCCGAAGTCATCAATTGACAATTGAATACCTCGTTCATGAAGCTCGTTCATAAGAGATATTGCATCATCGGTATTTTTCATGACACTACCTTCAGTGATTTCAAGTTCCAGGTGTTCTGCAGGAAAATGGAATTTAGCAAGTGTCTTGTCGAGGAATTCAAGAAGATGGTCGCGGTAGAAATGCTGAGCGGTCAAGTTGATGGATATCGTCCCATCAAACAAGTTGTCTTTAATTAGCGGGCTAAAGAGTTGTATTGATGTTTCCAAGATTTGCTGATCAAGTGAAATTATCAGGTTTACATCTTCAGCTATAGGAATGAAGGTAGCCGGACTAACTTCGCCCAGTTTTTCACTGTGCCATCTGGCCAGTGCTTCAAATCCAATAATGCGACCAGTTTTACTTTCTATTTTTGGTTGAAAGAATGGAATGATTGTCTTGTCATGAAGTGCTTGACGTAATTCCTTTTCAATTTCCATGCGATATATAACTCGCTGGTTCATTTCCTCGGTAAAAAACTGATAGGTATTACGACCCTTGTTTTTGGCATGGTACATAGCTGTATCGGCATTCTGTAATAATTTTTGCGCATCTGTGCCATTTTCCGGGCTAATAACGATACCGATACTTGGAGTAATGTATACGGTGCGGTCATCTATCACGAATACGGGTGATAATTCCTGAATAATCTTTTTCGATACTTCCGCAGCTTCTGCCGGATGTCTGATCCTTTGCAACAGTAAAACAAATTCATCACCACCCAGGCGTGACACAGTGTCTGCACTCCGGGTGCACTTTACCAAACGCTGTGCTACTTCCTTTAACAACAGATCTCCCACATGATGTCCGAGGGAATCATTAATATTTTTGAAGTTGTCAAGATCGATGAACAGGATTGCGTGTATGGTTTTTTCACGTTGGGATGAAGATAACGTTCGTGACAGCAATTCCATAAACAGACTTCTGTTAGGCAGTTCAGTCAATATGTCATAGGTTGCCATGTGCTCAAGTTCAGCCTCAGCACGCTTGCGCATGGTTATATCAGTGCAGATTCCACAGACTGCATAAGTATGTTCATTGGCATCTTTCAGTGGGAATTTTAATGTCAGGTAATATAATTCATTATCCTTTAGCTTGAGCATGTCCTCGAATTGTTTGTGTTGTTCACTTTCCAGAACATTGCGATCATTTTTAGTGAAAAAATCAACAATTTTCCTGTCATTAAATAAATCCCGATCGCTCTTTTCTTTGATCTCTTCGTTGGTCATGTGTACGAGTTTTTCGTATTCCCTGTTTACCATCAAATAACGGCCATACAAATCCTTTATATAGATGACAGCCGGTGAATTATTCATGATCGCCTGCAACATATACTGGCTGGTAGTTAATAAATTTTTTGTCTGTTTCTGTAAAATACTGAGTTGCAGGTGGTTCTGAATTCTGGCAAGCACTTCAGCGGCATCAAAGGGTTTGTTGATATAATCCATACCACCTACTTCCAGTGCTTTGACCTTGTTTAAGGTGTTTGCAGAGGCGCTGATAAAAATAACGGGTACAGATTCGGTTGCAGTATCGGCCTTCAATGCCTGACAAATTTCATAACCATCCATTTCCGGCATCTTGATATCCAGGAGAATAAGGTCAGGTGGTGTGGTACGGGCAGAATCTAGACCCAATCTGGAGGAATCAGCAACACGGACGCGATAATTATTATCGCTCAACAATTCATGCAAAAGCTTCAGGTTAGAAGGATTATCATCAATGATCAGAACAGTATGTTGTGCTGAATTACCCATAAAAATAATATTCTTCCTGAATTAAGGGAATGCGTATCTGAGATTTTGTTTCACAAATGTGCATAAACATAATCAGGAATTTCGATCCCGGTTGCCACTTCAATTCTTTTTTATTTAAGTATAGATATTAATCAGAAGAATTCTCTTTTTTTTCCGGTTGAACATCATTGTCATCGTCCATAAGTATTTGATGACCGTGTCCTTCCATATCATCGAACTGGCCGGAACGAATTGCCCAGAATAAAATAACAGCAAGCAGGGCAACAAAGCCGAGAGAGATAAGTATAAGCAGGAAGACAATTTCCATTAAGCGTAGTCTGTTGTAGTAATCCGCGTTGCATTAATCACAACGACTAAAGAACTTAATGACATACCCAGGGCTGCCATCCAGGGAGCGAGAAACCCCATAATAGCAAAAGGCAGGGCAGTTAAATTATAACCAATAGCCCAGGCAAGATTGAGACGAAGGGTACTGTTGGTTTTGTTAACGATCTTTAACATAGTAATTAGGGATTCAATATTGTGATTCAACAATAACATATCTGCATTCAGTTTGGTCAGGTCACTTGCTTCGGTCATGGCTATAGCAACGTTCGCTTTGGCAAAGGCGGGGGCATCATTAATTCCATCGCCTACCATACAAACAGTTTTGCCCTGTTTTTGTAGTTGTTCTATGTTTTCAAGTTTGTCTTCAGGTTTTAATTCTGACTGATATTCAATTATGCCTAACTCGGTAGCAATTTGTTTTACAATATCCTGATGATCCCCACTCATTAATATGATGTGTTTACCCTGTTGTTTTAATTCGTCAATCAAAGTCTTGCTTTTTTCTCGAACCGGGTCGGTAAAATAAAGACTGGCAATGATATGTTCATCGTTTGCCAATAACACTCTCCTTAATGAATGTTTAGTATCATGTACATTATTAAAATTTTCTTCACAATGTTGTTGGAGGAATTGTTCTGTTCCAATAAGCCATTTCTTGTTATCAATCGTTCCAAGAATACCTTCACCCGGAAAGTTCTTTATATTTTGAACCATAGCTGGATGGTATTGTTGAGCAGCCTTATTGATTGCTTTAGCTAAAGGATGTTCAGAAGCATGTTCAAGACTTGTGGCTAAACGTATTATTTCATCTCTTTGATATTTTTTTTGATAAATCTCAATATGTTCCAGTTCAAGGACACCTTCCGTTAATGTGCCGGTTTTATCGAATACAAAGCAGTTTGCTTTTGACAATTGTTCTATAGCATTTGTGTTTATAATTGCTATGCCATATTGCATTAAGGTTGTGGCAGCCGATGACATAGCCGTAGGTGTGGCCAGTGATAAGGCACAAGGGCAACTAACGACTAACACAGCAATGGTTATTGCCAGCCATTTTGAAGGATCATGTTGAAACCAGTAAAGTGCAGTAAATCCGGCAATTAATAAAACAGCCACTATAAAAAATGAAACGAGTTTATCGGCCAGTAATAAAGTTTTTGCCTTGTGGGTACCGGCCTTATCAATGATGCGTGCAATATTGGAAAGCACGGTTTGTTCACCGATTTTATGTACCTTTATATATAAGGGTGATTCAACATTGGTGCTACCGCCGATAACATTCATGCCCGTAGATTTTGAAACAGGCAGACTTTCACCAGTTATAATTGATTCATTTACAGAAGAATGGCCTTCAATGACAATCCCATCGATCGGAATTACTTCACCGGGCTTAACCAGAATTTTGTCACCAATCTTTAAACTGTTCAGTTCAATAACTTCAGTTTCATTGTTGTCTTTAACCCTGGTGGCATAGACAGGAAGCAATGAAGTTATCTTGTCCAGGTGTGCAATCGATTTTTTGCGGCTCATAAACTCAAAATATCGGCCACCCAGGATAAAAAAGACAAACATGACAATAGAGTCATAATAGACGTGGCCACTTTGTTGAATAGTTGCCCAAATGCTGCTGACAAACGCAATACTGATTCCCAACGTTATAGGAATGTCCATACCGGGACGTTTATTTTTTATATCGCGTAATGCACCAATAAAGAGAACACGTCCGGAAAAAAATATAACAGGTAATGTTAGTAACAAACTGACCCATTCAAAAAATATTTTATAGTTTTTTTCAATACCGGTTGCATCTCCAAAATAGAGTGCAATTGCGATCATCATGACTTGCATGCCGAACAGGGCTGCAATTCCAATGCGTAATAATTGTGTTTTACGTTCTTGTTCGTATAGTTCTTCCCGTTGTTTATGGTTATAGGGAAGCGCCTTGTAACCGAGTTGATTTATTGAAGTAAGAATATCGCTCAAGGCAATATCGTTTTCTTGCCAGTTTATGCGACATCGTTGTGTTGAATAATTTACATCAACCTGTTTGACTCCATTTAGTGTCGCAAGGCGTGATTCAAGTAGCCAGACGCAGGCAGGACAACTAATGCCTTCGATTATCAGCTTTGCTTCTTTGCTATCATCATCACCTTGGCTGACGAACTCAGATTGCACTTGTGGATTATTAAAGACGGCCAGTTTTTGTAAGGTATCTGGAACAATGGATTCAGGTTTATCCGGTAGTTTTGTTCTATGACGATAGTAATCCTGCAAACCGAACTCGATAATTTGTTCAGCTACCGCCTGACATCCATAGCAACACATTGCTTGTTGTTTCTTATCTATTTCAACAAAGAGTTTCAGGTTTGGGGGGACTGGTTCGCCGCAATGAAAGCATTTTTCGGTCATGGCAGCATTGTATCCAAAAAATACCCTTTTAAAACAGCAATTTGCTGCAGCGCAAAAAAATATTTATTACCATGCAAATTTTCTTGATCTGGATCAAATTCTTTTATTTCTAATTCGTAAAGAATTGTAACCAAAATATAAAACGAAAAAATGAATTAAAAGAGGCTCCATGAACATAATATCGGTTTTAGCGTTGGTCATTCTGGCAATTTCAATGGTTATGACAGGTTTTTTGCTTGCCTATTCAATACATAGAAATTTTCAAAAAGGGCAACTTGTCCGTAAACAACTTACGGAAAGAGTCAATCAATTACGCTATGGAAAGATTCTAGCCTTGTTTGGAATTGATAAAAAATCTTTTTTACACCGTGTTTCTATAACAGAGGTTGAAAATGAAATGCGCACCTGCCAAGCGTGCAAGCGAACCAACGAGTGCGATGCTGTTTTACAACAGAATGGAATTTTTGATGATGATGTATTGGCATTTTGTCCAAATGCATCATCTATAAAAGAGCAAAGGGCTATTTGTTAAAGAAAAATCTGCTTCTTAGTAATTTAAGCAAATAAATATTTACAAATAGGTTATTTAAGATATCAATCGGGGAGAAGTAATTATGCGTGTTAGATGCAAAATGTTGTCAGGATTGGTAATGGCATTTGCTTTTACTGGTTCGGCAATGGCACTTGGATTAGGTGATTTAGATCTGGATGGTTCAATAGGGGAAGGCGAGCATAAGTACGCTCCGGCCGTCTCTAATCCGTTATTTAATGAAACACCTTATATAACGACAGAATTAAGACCCATTTACTTGCATCAAAAAATGCCTTCAAACCAGGCAGGTCTCTTTGGTGGCAGTATTAATTTGATTGCGGCAGAAATCCGTATTGCTTTGACTGATAATTTGGGAATTATCGCAACGAAAGATGGTTTTGCCTGGGTTGATTTTGATCACACCACCAATACTGCTACGGATGATCCGGAAGGTCTTGCAAACCTTGCGCTTGGATTGAAATACGCATTTTATAATAATGTTGAAACAGGCACTATTGTCAGCGCAGGTTTGAAATATGAACCACCGACAGGAACAATTTCTATACAAACAGCTTTACCCTATCCGCTGGATAACGTTGATCTGCAGTCTTCTGGCGATGGTTTTATCAATGCCTTTGTTACAGGTGCAAAACGTTATGAAAAATTAGGTCTGCAAGCGAGCGTTGGTGTCAATGCTGCGATTGATAGTGATCATGACTCGTCTATGATCCATTATACTTTGCACGCAGATTATGAGCTTGTTGATGGTTTCTTCCCGATGGTCTCATTGAATGGGTTTACCATCTATGATGAAGCAAATAGACCCGGTATGACAACTGCTGCGGTTGCCGGTTTTGACGGTGTAGATCTGGTTAACGCGGGTTGTTCCATAGATTGTGGCACCGTGCTGACTGCTGCAGGTGGACTTCGCATGCAGGCAACTGACAATATAATGTTTGGTGCTGGCGTTGAAAAGTCAATTGCGCGCGATGATTTACTGGATTGGAGAACGTATTTGGATGTGATTGTTCATTTCTAATTGTATAATTATACGTTTGTAGTTTAGGTATTAATGTGTTGCAGATTGCGACACATTAATACCGAAAAATAAAAAAATATAATTTT
>JBNLAL010000042.1:0-8580 GCA_050302115.1 Gammaproteobacteria bacterium
TAGGTTTTTGTGAAATTTGACTTAGACAAAGTATAAATATTCTTTTATTGATTATTTTTAATGCATGTTTCCATTTCACAATTCTTTGAAAATAAGCTTGAGATAGGGATAATTTGACCCAATATTTAGTCTATAATGAAACTTCTTCAGAAAGACCTGTTTCGGGGGCGCAATGGCTTCGACGTGGATAGGAAACCTGAGGGGCATGCCGAGGCGCAGTCCACCTCGTAAATACAACTGCAAACTTTATAGTTGCCAACGAAGACAACTACGCACTAGCTGCTTAATAACCAGTCATAGTGCCGTCTGACTGATGCTGTGCTTGTGCACATCAGAACCAGGCGTCGACTCTCACAAGACCGCGATGAAACTCTTCCGAGGTGGATTCGTTAAACTTTAATCGGAATCGCTGTTTGTCTTTCCTGCCGCTCGGGTAGCAAACAGTTAAATTTAAAGAGTCGGCTAAGCATGTAGAACCAATGGCAGAGGATTTGCGGACGCGGGTTCAATTCCCGCCGCCTCCACCAAATAAACAAACCACCCTTGCGGTGGTTTTTTTATTTGGTGACTGCGTCGGAAATAATAATCACCCGCGTAGCGGGGGCAATGACGTGCAGGGATGCACAAATGTCGCGGAGTCATGGATGACCGAGAGCGACGACCGCCGTCATTATTAATAATCCTAACTCCTTTAATTCTGATTGATAGAAGATATATACTGCTTACGACCCAAAGCGAACATTAAAAGAATAATAAATGAATCCAATATTAGAGTTATTTCTTATTTTATTAGCATGGGGAAATCTATGGGTTATGCCTGCAAGTATTGCTGGCAGTAGACGCGCAAAAAAGAAACCAGTTTATATTGCATTCTTCTTAAGTATGCTCGTTATTGAGATTCTTTTGGCTGTTGGCTTTATGTATATAAATGGAATAACTTTTGAAATAGATGCCGCCGCTTGGTTGTCTCCATTAACAGCTTCATCAATTGCAAGTTTTATTTATTGGTCTCTAGCTGAAAGAAAAGATAAAGAAACTGTAAATTGTTAATGTCCACTTATGCCCAATAGCCGTCACTATCAAGCAGCAAATACCATTGTTTTATTTCTACCCATATTTTTTGATCGATACAACGCCTTGTCTGCACACTCGATTAAATTAACATGATCCTCTATATCTTCATTAAATTCTGCTATACCCAGACTAATCGTAATATTAATATTTTTTTCACCCGGTAACATTGATTTATTTTCTATACTTTTTCTTAGTCTTTCTGAAAAATGAAATGCTTTTTCTGAATTACAATTTAACAAAATAATGCCAAATTCTTCACCACCATAACGACCTGCTACATCAGTAGTACGTACCGTGTCCTTAATAATACCGGCAACAGTCTTGAGGACCTCATCACCCACATGGTGTCCATATTTGTCATTGATCGATTTGAAGTGATCGATATCCAGCATAACCAGACAGGCATGTTGGCCGTAACGCAAGTAACGATTAAACTCATACTTCAGCCTTGATTCCCAAAAACCACGATTATTCAAATGTGTAAGCTGATCCGTACGGCTCAATGCCTCCAGTTTAGAATTCGCTAGTGACAATTCCTTTTTGTGTACAGCGATATCCGTAACGTCATAAATAAATATACAAATATGATCGATACTGGCATTGAGAGACATGATTGGGGTAATCGTTACATTTTGATACATAAATTCTTCACTACCGGTTATTGGGCGATAATTATTAAATTTTAATAAATAGGGGCGTTGTTGCCATGAACTGAATGCACGACTTTCAAGCATGAATACAGATTCCGCTTTGTGCCTGAACCAGGCTTCATCAATTTCCGGAAAAAGCGTAAAAAAATTACGGCCCTTGGCCTGGCTGGATCGTATACCACTATGGTTCTCTACAAAACTATTGATAACTTCTACATTAAATTCCCTGTCAAGAACAATAACCCCTGCGTCAATCGCTTGTAGCATCACCTCCATCAAGTGACTTTGCCTGAAATATAAATTTTCAGCTTCCATATCTAATTTAATAATCCGTTAATTTGTCTGTTCAGGGAATCAATTGAATCTTCGGTAAATAACAACAATAGTTCACAATTAATATTGTGATTCTCTATTTTATAATTTATCTCGATTGCCAGTGTTTCTTTCCACCGTACAGGAAAGCTTACCAGGTTACTAAACCTGTGCTGTTGACCAAGCACAACGGGTTGACCCTGGCTAAAACAAATATTTAATTGTTCGGCTATTCCTTTTAAACATGCTCCAATCAGGATGCCTGCCACATCCATCAATAATTCCTCCTGGCTCTTCTCATCTAGCTCACCTTTGAAATCCATCAACCTTGCCAAATCGTTAAACTTTGAATCATTAAAAACAAGGAGTGCTTCTCCGGAAATACCTGCCCCTATAAACCCCTGACAAACAGCAGATACAGTATCATTTCGATCGGTAATCTGCAGAGCCATACTTAACTCACTGGCAGCAAGCATACTGACTTTGGGGACAGGTAAAACCACAAAAACGTTCAATAATTTGGCCAGCAAATTCGCAGCCTGTCCCATTGCTATATTGGCAATCTCTTGATAACAATCAAAAATACTGACTTCGACATGTGTTTCTTTACAACTAATACTTTTTTCAACTTTAAGACCATACTGATTTAATAACTTTAAAAGTTTTTCAATTTGAACGGGCTTTTCAATAAAATCCAGGGCCCCCAGCTCCACTACTCTTCTTCTTGCCTCCGGTTGTACATCTCCGGAAACAACAATCACCATACTGTTCAAACCTTTCTCTTTAATATCTTTTAATACGGCATAACCATCCAGAACGGGCATGTTTAGATCCAGAAACACGAGATGTCCCTTGCCATTTTTAATGGCTTCAAGACCTTCAAGGCCGTTAGACGCAAAACTAATATCAATATCCCAATTTTCAGGAATACTTTTAGCCATTTGTTTCCTGGCAAAACTGGAGTCATCACAAATTAAAACTGGGACTGGCATGTTATTGTTGTCCTCGACTTATCGGTTCCCGCAAAATCAAAACTAATCAACCGTAATAGCGGCCAAAAAGGTCCAGATCTGAACCTATCTCTCCCATCCCGGCCAAAATATCAACTATTTCAAGCAATTACCGAACACCCCTCTTTCTCACTCTATGTTATTGAATCCTAAAGTTTTTCACTGTATTTGCCGATAAGCACTCATAAGGCTGATTTCGGTCAGGATGTGACATGAATTTATTACGCATTCAAGACACATATGTTCAATAGTGAACCCTATTCAGATTGCACGAGGAAGCTGTGTTACTAGACTTGGAAACAGAGAAAACAGAAACGAAAGAACAACCGGTATTAAAGATTAAATACCGTGAAGGTGAACTGGAAAATCTGTTACGTGTAAGAGATAAATTTGTAACGTTAATGGAACAGTATGCAGATGATACGCATACAAGTAACAGAGGTAAGTTACTGGGTTCGATATTCGATACAGTGTTTTTTATCGGTGTAAGTAATCTGCGTGATCATGCACCTTGTGTGAAGGAAGTTTATTTAAATATTGATGAGTCGCGTAACCGTTCATTACGTGATCTGGAATTGCTGGAGAGTTGGAACATTATAAAACGTTTTACGGATGTTGGTGATTCTCGTGTTAAACGTCTTTGTTTAACCGAAAAATTTAGAATTGATTTTGAGAATTTTATTGAGCAGTGGGTGGATTCGAGGACGCATTATGAATCCGCAGTTTAAGATTGCAGTTATTTTTTTAAGTTAAACATTATTGGAGACCTACTATGATTAACAGTGCCGCTGTAGAGATGTTTCAGCCAGAGGATGCCACTGAAAGTGGAACTACAAACTGGATAGAACGTGTTTCTCAGGCTTTTCTGAAGAACAAGGTTAACCGCGATCTGAAGATGGCTACACGAGTTCATCCCTGCATTATTAACAAGCAACGTGTTTTGGTTTATGAACGCGGCCTGGCAATTAAAAACCCGGAAGCGTTTGAACAGTTAAAAATCTATGCCAAAAATAATGGTTTTGGTATCAAGGAAGATCAACGTAATGAAATTAGCAAAAAGCCAGTCAATTTCGAACGTCGTTCTGCCAAGACGCTACCCTTGTTATTTTTGGCAAGTGGTATCTTTATGGCTGGCAGTGTTTCTGCGGCAGATATTAGTGCGCCGGGAGCTACAACAATTAAGGATTTATTCGANGTAGAAGTTACCGGGAAATATAATTCAAATGATCGGGCATACAACCAACAGGATGGTAAACGTTTTATTACTAACCCTTATGGTGAAACAGAATCTATCATGGCCGTTGCTGCACAAACAAAGGCAAAGGGTAAATTAAAACGTGTAAGTACACGTGGTATCAAGATGCCATCCGGTTATATTGGTGGTTTTATTAACAAGTATGAACACACATTCGCTAACGGCCAGACTTTTAGTTATTACGAAGGCGAGGGTTTTGGCGCACTGGGTTATCACCAGGGTGAAGGCAAGGTTGTTTTGGACGTACTTGTCGGCGGTGGTGCGTTTTCTTCACCAAAACTTTGGGGACCTTATGATCAAATACTTGGTGACAAAGATAATTCTTCCATGCAGTTAATGATGGGTAATGGGAAAAAAGATGGCATGGGCTTGTTAAAAGCTTCATATGCCATTGGTTATA
This sequence comes from Gammaproteobacteria bacterium, assembly GCA_050302115.1. Classification (GTDB taxonomy): domain Bacteria; phylum Pseudomonadota; class Gammaproteobacteria; order Eutrophobiales; family Eutrophobiaceae; genus JBNLAL01. The sequence goes on from JBNLAL010000042.1 coordinate 4,702, forward strand.
CCGCAATCATGGCTGAGGAAGACTACGAGATTATCGGCAGTGCCTATAGCAATGCTGTGAATGAAACTGTCAAGGACATGATTGCAAAGGGTGATACTGTTAACACAAATATTGCTTCTGCCAATGATATAGGCAATGGCGGAATCTAATATATCTGTAGACTGCAGATACACTTATTATACAGGGGCTTCACAGAGCCCCTTTTTTATTTCTTTATTCAATTGTAATTATATGATCAACCTTATAACTTAACGGGAACTTCCAGCTTTACCAAAGAACCGGACGCGACCTTTAAGTCATTAATTTACTGGTAAAAAAGGTTCAAAACTGAACCTATATATACTCAAGAGTTTTGTCCTTATTGCCGCTATTTATTTAAGTGTTTTAATGCTTTTTAAAGTAGAGCCCGAATTATTTTTTGATTAAGAACCACCTGTTTTGGGTAAAAAAATAACAACGTTTCTACCTAATTAAAGGCATTGACTCATTATTATTAATATAGTTTTTAAGCTAACTTATAAATGAGCTTCTATACTTTAAATAACATTATTTATTTATGAAACTTGGAAAGTAATTCATCAAGGTATTTTGAATGGCCGTGACAAATCACATACTCGATGATTTAAGAAGAATCGAAACTCAAAGGAACCAACAGGGTAACTGGATCGAACGCTTTATCAACTCGATGACATCCAGGAAAAACCGCGAACAGGCAATGGTGCATCCCTGTGTCATCGACGGCCAAAAAACTCTGGTCTATGAACGTGGCCTTAAGAAAAAAGATCAGGCTGCGTTCAATATGGTTACCGAGTTTGCTACAACCCACGGTTACCGCCTGAAAGAAGACCAACGCGCTGATTTTCTCGAAGGTATTAAGCGTGTTAAAAATAACCGGCGTGCAAATGCTATTTCGGTATTGGTATTGACCGCAGGACTGATGTCACAAACTGCACAGGCTGAATCCGCAATTGAAAAACAAGGCGAACTGTCTTACATCGATCCGGATATCACCCATACCCAAACCGAGGCCGGTTTTGATTTCGATTTTGACTCCTTTAACACACAGGAAGAACTGGTATCCGGTTTGCTCGGATGGATAAACAGTCATTCAACATTTCAATATGACATCGATAATATTCCATCGATAAAGAAGGTAGATGCAAAACAAATTGCTGAAGTGGCATTTGGTGGAGAATTGCCAGCGGCCATTGATGCTGAAAGCCTGAATATTTTTGGACTGTATAACTTTAATGAAAAAACCGTTTACCTGTTGGATACAATTGACCTGGAAACCCAGGAGGGTAAGGGAATTTTATTACATGAATTGGTACATTACCTCCAATACCAAACCGGTATTGATCAAAATGCCAAATGTAAAAATGAACTTGAGTCTTTGGCTTATGTACTGGAAGCCAAGTTCCTCGAATCACAACACCACGAACACAATATTACTGCCAGCCATATCAACAAAGTCAGTCAATGTCGCGTCTGATTATAATGCTACCAATCGTAACGAACTGTTAAATTAAAAGAATCTTCTTCAAATTCATCTCTTAATAACCGCTTGCTGTATTCCAGATTTGCTGTAAAGCCTGTTTCGCCAAAATAACGAAACCCACCTGAAAAAAGAATGTCATCACGATCATTGGCGGGTTGCAGGCCTGACGTCAAAACGATTTCATCGAAAATAAAGTCATATTCATAAAGCAGACTTATAAAGGGTTCGAACTCCCCAAAACTATAGGCTATATCTCCGCCTAACACGACTTCACCCAACATGGTTTCACGATTTGCTACAAACGTTCCATCACTTTCCAGAAATTCTTCCGTTTCATTTTCTGCAAATAATACACCGGCACGCCCACCTAGTATCCAGTTATCGTAAAAGGTAATCCCGTTCAGGTTTGAACTAAAAAACATACGTCGTGAATCAGGTGCACTGGTAATTCTAGTTCCTGATGATGTTCTATATTGATCGTTACTAAGCCAACTAAAACCCAAACTGGCATCAAAGCTCCAGTTATCATTAATAAGCAAACCCAGGTAAGGGACAAAAGTGATTCCATCCGTAGTCAGATTCCCACTATTATATATTGTATCCGCTTCACTCGATTCATAACTAAAAGCCAATCCATATACACGTCCTTCAACAGGGGAATAATCAACACCTCCAACAATTAAATGACTGTCACTTTCAAATGCCGTACGGGAAAAATCATTTTCGCTTGATGTGTAATTGTAATTCAGCCAGGCTCCCAGGTTCCCCAATGTTAGATCACCGGCATTGATGCCACTTTCAGCTTCAAACATAAATCCCGATGCTTCAGGTTTAAAACCATTATTAGCTTTACCCAAAAGTGTTTTCTTCAAATGATTATTTACCGGAGAAACGATCGAGTGTATTTCCGTTCGAATTGTTCCTGCACTTTTTAAAGTCGTGCCCGATGCATTTTCAGCATTTATAATTTCTGAACTTGAAAAGCCTAGAGTCCCACCTACATCATAAATTTTAAGTGGTGATGTTCCATTAATTACCAGACTACCAGCACCACTTGGAATTATTAAGCTACTCCCGGTAAATGTCCCGGCAAATCCACCACCGGCAGCAGCAGTAGACGATGCATCAAAAACTACATCAATAGTATCGGTTCCCAATATACTGCCAGAAAACGTTGTACTCAGATTTACGGCACCAAAAGTAATTTTACCTTTAATACTTGTACCTGATTGAGTATCAATAATGATTTCAACTGTATCAGAAAAAGGTGCTGGTGGTGAAAACTCTGTGCCACTAACAGTACCTGAGTAGGTTCCAACAACATTCGGCACTGCAAAAACCCTGCATGGAAAAGCCAGTACGGCAAGAAAAAACAAAGCAGTTTTAAAAAATGTATTAGGACGATGTAAATGAAGCATAAGGTATTTAATTTTGTTTTTTTTAAAATAAATAGCAATTTGTATACCTGAATTTAAACAATTCGGCTCAAATTCCTATTTTTCCCTGAAATTATTTTTTATTATTCTATTTCCTTTCCTTTTCCCATATTTTTGCAAACTCTTCAAAATTAATCATACCAGTATGGTTTGCATCAATAATATTGAATATCTTTGCCTTGTTTTCCAGACTAATATCAATATCAAGTTCATCTACCATATTCCGAAATTCGTCCCAATCGATTATTTCGTTATCATCGGTATCATATCTATCAAATAATTTTTTTATTTCTACTAGTATATCGTCTGATAAGTTACTCATGATTATCTCTCATTATTTAAAGTAGTTACTGGCATTTTTTCGGTAACAGTTCTTTTTTTAAAGTCCCATAACAAGACCAGATTAATCTATCACCTTTGACTTCCGGTTTTAAAGTGATTTTTTTTCCGTCAATATCACTGACGATTTTGATATTGCTTTTGTTGGCATAGGTAACCGTAATCAGGCCTGGGCCCTCCACGCCGACTTCAATTGATTTTACCAATGATTTACTGAAATCAACATTTGGCTTATCCGGGATACCTTTCCAGTTCTCCACCGTTGGGAACTCACCTTTTTCCTGCCAAAATTTTTTAACTGCCGACTTGTAACCAATTACCTGAGAAAGTCCTTGCAATACTTTTGCATCATCAGTGAAATCCAGTTTCTCTGATGATTTAAAAATAAAGTTCCAGCTTAAAAAAATAATAGCCAGTACCAATATGATTAGTGCTTTACTCATAATGGCTGCTTTGCCATCTCTACCAGTACTTTACGGACCTGAATAGCATTTTCAACTGGTTCAGTAAAATTAATACGGTGTATGCGCATGTCAGTTCTCAGGTTAAAACCTTCACTATCGATACCCACCATTACAGGAGTATCAGCTGAATCATAATTAATGT
>JBNLAL010000043.1:0-8511 GCA_050302115.1 Gammaproteobacteria bacterium
CTCGGCTTGTTCCTTTTGCCGGTTAACAGTGTCATGGTTCTTGGTAAACTCAAATACGTCTTTTTTTAGCTTGACGTTTAATGTATTGGTTTTATCAACTACTTGAGTCAGAGATTCAACTTTCTTATTTATCTTACTTGCAGCGCCAAACGCTTCAAGCAATGCTTTAGAATAATAGCTTGCTACTATTATTAACATACAATACAAAACGGAAAGCAAAGCAGCAATTGGGTAACCGTCCTCGGGTGGCAGACTGTAAATCCAAAATACTGTTGGAAATATAAAAGCAGAAATAAAAATGATATAAGCTGGAAGGAATATTGATAATACGGGTAAAAAAGATACAGATAAAGTTGCCAGTATCAATAATAATATGACCTGGGTAAACGGGTCGGCCAGCGGTAAGAAAAGTAAGTAACCTATACTAAATGTAAGCGCAGTAATTCCAACCAGAAATGTATGGTATATAGCCCATTGGTTATTTACATGTAAGGAGTTTTTGTTTTTTCTAAATTCTTTAATTAATAAAGTATGGGAAAAAGCAGTAAAAATAATGAATGTTAACCATGGGATATAAATATAATCGGGTGTAAATGGCAGTGCAAACCAACAAACCAATAATGCACCTATTATATTTAAAATGATGCCAATTGGTGCTTGTTGATATAAATAATGAAGGTCCTGGTTTTTATGTAGAAGAGGTTCATTTGCAGAAATATCCAAACTGTCAATGTCTAGAGTCTCATTCGAAGCAGCTGTTTTCATATCTTCATTATAGACATTTGCCGTGCTCACTTGATTTATCCTCAATTTACCGTTTCATTTTTGTATTACTAATGCATATACAAAGAATATAGTGAATTGAGTATAGTCGCTTGTGTCTAGTTCACATTGTTATGTTTAAGTAAGTGGTTCTTTGTGAAACTTGTCACAAAAAGAAGATAAATAGCTGATAGAAATGAGAAATAGATAGAAATAAAAAAGGTGCGTTTATGCACCTTTTTTATTTTTGCTTGCCTGTATCTTTAATCTTAAGGCATTAAGTTTAATAAAACCTTCTGCATCCTGTTGATTATATGTTCCGGCATCGTCTTCAAAGGTTGCTATTGTTTCGTCGAACAGACTATCTGTATCTGATTTTCTACCTGTCACATAAACATTACCTTTAAAGAGTTTCAGGCGTACAACTCCATTTACATTAGTTTGGCTTTCATCGATTAATGTCTGTAAAGAACGACGTTCCGGACTCCACCAGTAGCCGTTATAAATTAGCTTGGCGTAGCGAGGCATCAATTCGTCTTTCAGATGCATCACTTCACGATCCAGTGTTAATGATTCAATAGCGCGATGTGCTTTTAATAGAATGGTGCCGCCAGGTGTTTCATAACATCCGCGTGATTTCATACCAACATATCGATTTTCCACAATATCGTCGCGACCGATTCCGTGGGTGCCACCGAGCGTGTTTAACCTGGTCAGTAATTGAGCAGGTGACAGGGCTTCCCCATTAATAGCTATGGCATCCCCTTGCTTAAATCCGATCTCAATTGACTCTGCTACATCTGGTGCTTTTTCAGGAGCGACTGTCCAGCGCCACATGGAATCTTCCGGTTCACACCAGGGGTCTTCCAGTTGTCCACCTTCATAAGAGATATGTAACAGGTTGGCATCCATGGAATAAGGTGAACCACCTTTTCGTTTTGCTTCAATCGGTATTCCCTGTTTTTCTGCATAAGCCAGTAGTTTTTCCCTGGAGTTCAGATCCCATTCACGCCAGGGCGCAATAACTTTTACATCTGGTTTCAATGCATAGGCGCCAAGTTCGAAACGAACCTGATCATTACCTTTACCTGTTGCACCATGTGAAATGGCATCGGCCCCGGTTTCGTTTGCAATTTCGACCAGACGTTTGGCAATCAGAGGACGTGCAATTGAGGTACCAAGCAGGTATTCACCTTCATAGATAGTGTTGGCGCGGAACATGGGAAAAACATAATCCCTGACAAATTCTTCAGTCAGGTCTTCTATATAAATCTCCTTAACGCCCATCTTTTCAGCTTTAGCGCGTGCGGGTTCGACTTCCTCGCCCTGACCAATATCAGCTGTGAAGGTGACTACCTCACAATCATAAGTGTCTTTCAACCAGGTCAGGATCACCGATGTGTCCAGTCCACCGGAGTAGGCCAGTACAACTTTATTGATTTTTTTTGTGGTCATATTAAATAAATCTGCTTAGTGCTGAAAAGCGGCACATTCTAGCGGTTCCGCCCTTTCTAGTGAAGGATTATTAGACTTTATACGTAATTAAGGAAGGATTTGACGTTCGTTAGAAATTCATGCGGTTTGTCTGCGTGTAGCCAATGCCCGGCATTTTCAATCATTTTGATTTCGGCTGCAGGAAAATACTCGAATATGGCAGGGTTATATATATTGCGTAAATAGTTTGAGTCTGTGCCGCCTATAAATAGTGAAGGCAGATGACATTCAGTTCCCTTTAAAGATTCAGGAAATTGGATTAATTCCGGCAAGCTGGTGTTAATCTGTTGCAAATTAATTCGCCAATCAAAGTAGTCTTCAGTGCGCACAAGGTTTTGAATAATAAAATGAACAAGGTTTTGACTATTAATGAATTGGGATAAATGCGATTCGGCATCAGAACGGCTTTTTACTTCGGACAGTGGCAGTGAATTCATTGCATCGAGCAATGAGTTGAAATCATGCTCGTAATTGACGGGAGCAATATCAACAATGATAAGTCCACTTAATTTTTCTGAATTGGTTAATGCTGAAGTCATAGCAACTTTACCGCCCATACTATGGCCGATTAGAATAGCGTCATTCAGGTTTAATGAGTTAATAAGTACCAGAATATCATCCGCCATATCATGATAGGACATTGTGTCGGTGTGGGCAGATTGTCCATGATTACGCAGGTCAGGTGTGATCACATGATAATTATTTGAAAGATTTTTAGCGATGCCTTGCCAGTTTCGGGAGGAACCAAACAATCCATGTAAAATAATAATTGGACGTCCTCTTCCAAACTCAGTGTAATTCAATAGCATGATTACGTGTTATTTATTCGGAATATAAAGATCAGTAATCGTCCCTTCAAAAGCCTCGGCGGCCATCGCCACGGTTTCGGAAAGTGTTGGGTGAGGGTGTATCGTTAAACCAATGTCTTCTGCATCGGCACCCATCTCAATGGCCAGGGCACATTCCGCAATCAGGTCACCGGCATTAGGTCCTACAATCGCAGCCCCCAGGATTCGTTTTGTTTCTTTATCAAATAAAATCTTGGTAATACCTTCATCCCGTCCGAGTGATAATGATTTGCCACTCGCTGCCCAGGGAAAAACACCCTTGCCATATTCAATACCTTTTTCTTTTGCTTCAGTTTCTGATAAACCGACCCACGCGATCTCCGGATCGGTATAGGCAACAGAAGGGATGACACGATTATCGAAAGTTGATTTATGACCGGCGATTACTTCAGCCGCCAGCTTGCCTTCATGCGTTGCCTTGTGTGCCAGCATGGGTTGTCCCACGATATCGCCTATGGCAAAGATATTGGAAATATTGGTTCGTTGTTGATCGTCTACCGAAATGAAGCCGCGTTCATTGACAAAGATACCTGCCTGTTCTGCCCCGATTTTTTTTCCATTAGGTTGTCGACCAACTGCGACGAGGATGGCATCAAACTTATCCTTCTCTGGCGCATCTTTTCCTTCAAAGCTGACTTCAAGTCCCGCTTTATTTGCCTTGACAGAAGTAACAGCCGTTTTTAAATAAATGTTTTCATAGAGTCCTTTTATCCTTTTTTGTAATGGTCTGACAATGTCCTTATCACAACCAGCAACCAGGCTATCCAGCATTTCAACGACAGTAATTTTCGTTCCCAAAGCGGAATAAACAGTCGCCATCTCCAGGCCAATAATGCCACCACCAATTACCAGCATGCGTTTGGGAATCTTTTCCAGTAAAAGAGCATCTGTTGAATCCAGAATACGAGGGTCATCCGGCAGGTTAGGCAATTTAGTTGCCTGGGATCCTGCTGCAATGATGGCGGAATCAAAGGTGATGTTTTTTTTCTTACCGTCGTTTTCTACTTCAATCGAATGAGTAGAGGTAAACTTCCCATAACCATTTACGATCTCTACCTTTCGTTGTTTAGCCATGGCTTTTAAACCAGCAGTGAGCTTATTAATAATCTTTTCTGTCCATATGCGTACTGGTTTAGCACTCGGTTTTTTAGAACCCAGGTCTATACCGTGTTCTTTGAGTTCTTCAACTTCAGAGACGATTTTGGCAATATGTAATAAGGCTTTTGAAGGAATGCAACCCACGTTTAAACAAACGCCACCTAAAGATGAATAGCGTTCAATGAGTATGGTCTTTAATCCCAAGTCAGAGGCACGAAATGCTGCGGTATAGCCACCAGGGCCTGCACCTAATACAACGACATCCGCATGGTAATCACTTTTGCTAAGAGCTGTTGATTCTTCTTTATCCTCTTTTTTAGATTCGGTCTCGGTAGGTTTTTCTTCTTTTGTTTTAGTTTCTGTTGCAGTCGTTTCGAGTTTTAAAATTAAATCACCTTCGGAAACGTTTTGTCCTGTATTAACGTTAATTTCCTTAACAACTCCTGACTCGGGAGAAGGGATATCCATTGTTGCCTTATCACTTTCCAGTGTGATCAGGGATTGTTCTTTATCAATGGTATCACCAACTGAAACCAGTATTTCTATGATCTCAACAGAACTAAAATCACCAATGTCAGGAACTTTAATTTCTTTAATCAATGTTTAACTTCCGGTTAATAGCTAAAGTAATATATGGCGAATATCTGAAAGGACAGTACTTAAAAACTGGGTAAAATGTGCGCCGGCAACACCATCGATAACACGATGATCGTAAGACAAGGCAAAAGGCATAATTAAACGGGGTACTAATTCCCCATTTTCATAAACCGGTTTTATTGCTGCACGTGATACACCCAGAATTCCGACTTCGGGTGTATTCACAATGGGCGTGAAGTGTAAGCCACCAATGCCGCCCAGACTGGAAATGGTAAAACATCCGCCTTGTAACTCTTTGGGTGAAATTTTTCCGTGTTTAGCTTTTTCACCGAGTTCGCTGATTTCACGTGCAATATCAAACAAACCTTTTTTATCCGCATCTTTTATAACTGGTACCATTAAGCCATTGTCCGTATTTACAGCAACACCAATATGAAAATATTTTTTCATCATAATGATGCTTTCGCCATCGGCACTCAGTGAAGCATTAAATTCCGGGTATTGTTGTAAAACATCAACGACGGCTTTAACCAGAAAAGCAACCAGGGTGAGTTTTAGACCTTGTTTTTTTGCCGCTTCAATTTTGGATTTTCTGAAATCTTCAAGCTCTGTAATATCTGCTTCATCAAACTGGGTCACATGCGGAACAGTTATCCAGCTACGATGCAGGCTTTGCCCACCCAGTCGTTTGATACGACTTAATGGTTTTGTTTCAATCTCGCCAAACTTGGAAAAATCAACGGGGGGCACTTCCGGTATAGCAAAGGCACTTTTATTCGCAAGCTTCTCACCCGATAAAATACTTTTTGTAAATGCCTTAACATCTTCTTTTAGTATTCGCCCTTTGGGACCCGTTCCATATACCAGTCCCAGGTCTACTCCCAGTTCACGGGCAAAACGTCTTATCGAAGGACTGGCATGAGCTTTTGAAGATTGGCTTTGTCCTATGCGTTCACTGGTATCCTGAATTTGTGGTGCGGGTCTGAGTGCAGGTGCCTTCTCAATTTTTTCTTCAACCGGTTTTTCTTTATCCGATTTTACTTTTTTTGTTTCAGTTGGACTTTCTTGTTTAACATCTGATGATGCAGATGAATCTGAGATGAGAACGGCTATTGGAGTACCTTCAGATATTTTATCACCAACACTGACTTTTAATTCTTTTACTTCACCTGCCTGGGGCGAAGGAATATCCATTGTTGCTTTATCACTTTCCAGAGTGAGTAAAGTATCTTCAGCATTTATCTTGTCTCCGACCTTAACAGCAATCTCGATCACTTCAACGCTATCGAAATCGCCAATGTCAGGAAGTTTTATTTCTTGTTCAGTAGCCACGTCTGGTAATTATATTTAAACAGTTGTTGGTTCCGGTTTCTCCGGATCGATATTATATTTTTTGATTGCTTCACTCACTTTCTTGGCGGGGATCTTGCCATCGTCTGCCAAAGCCTTGAGTGCGGCAACAGTTACATAGTAGCGGTTCACTTCAAAGAACTTACGTAATTGGGCTCGCGTATCACTGCGGCCAAAGCCATCCGTACCTAATACAATATAATGACCTGGAACAAATTCTCGGATTTGGTCAGCGTAGGTCTTCATGTAATCTGTTGCAGCAACAACAGGCGTTTTATGGCCGTTTAGTAACGATTCAACATAAGAGACTTTAGCTTTCTTTTCCGGATGCAACATGTTCCAGCGTTGTGTAGATAAACCTTCACGACGTAATTCATTAAAGCTGGTCACACTCCATACATTTGAAGTGATTCCAAAGTCTGTTTGCAAGAGTTCAGCAGCGGCAATGACTTCACGTAATATTGTACCGGAACCTAATAATTGAACCTGTGCCTTCCCTTTAGCCGGTTTTTGAAAAAGATACATGCCTTTGATAATGCCTTCTTCTACACCTTTTGGCATTGCAGGGTGTACATAGTTTTCATTCATGACTGAGATGTAATAAAAAATATCTTCATGATTTTGATACATACGTTGCATGCCGTCTTGAATGATGACAGTTAATTCATAGGCAAAGGTTGGATCGTAGGAGACACAATTAGGAATAGTCGAAGCAAACAGATGCCCATGGCCATCCTGATGTTGCAGCCCTTCACCGGCTAAAGTGGTTCTACCCGCAGTGCCGCCCAATAAAAAGCCACGAGCACGCATATCTCCCGAAGCCCAGGCCAAGTCACCTATGCGTTGAAAACCAAACATGGAGTAATAAATATAGAAAGGAATCATCTGCAAATTATGGTTTCGATAAGATGTTGCTGCGGCAATCCAGGATGAATAAGCACCAGCTTCGTTGATACCTTCTTCTAACACTTGTCCCTTAATGTCTTCGCGATAATACATGACCTGATCGGAATCCACCGGTTCGTATAGTTGTCCGACTGCTGAGTAAATACCAAATTGTCGAAACATGCCTTCCATACCAAAGGTACGCGCTTCATCCGGCACAATGGGCACAACATGCTTGCCTATATTTTTATCCTTGATTAAAGCATTCAATATCCGAACGAACGCCATCGTTGTTGAGATTTCACGATCACCTGTCCCATCCAGTAATTTCTGGTGGATAGAGATATCAGGGATATCCAGTTCAGGTGCAGTCTTGCGTTTACCAAAGAAATAGCCACCTAATGTGTCACGTCTTTCTTTAAGGTATTTAACTTCTTCGCTGTCTTCGGCAGGTTTATAGAAAGGGGCGTCTTTTATATCATCATCAGAGATAGGAATATTAAAACGATCGCGAAATTGCTTTAAAGATTCTTCCCCCATCTTTTTCTGTTGATGGGTAATGTTCTGTCCTTCACCTGCATCACCCATACCATAGCCTTTGACTGTTTTAACAAGAATGACGGTTGGTTGCCCTTTGTGTTTCACAGCAGAGGCATAAGCAGCGTAAACTTTATGTGGATCATGTCCGCCACGGTTCAAACGCCATATATCTTCATCAGACATATTGGCGACCATTTCTTTCAACTCAGGGTATTTACCAAAGAATTTTTCCCGAACGTAAGCACCGTCTTTCGCTTTGTAGGCCTGGTACTCACCATCAACGGCTTCTTCCATACGTTTATAAAGAAAACCGGAGGTGTCACGTGCAATAAGTGGATCCCAATACGACCCCCATATAACTTTGATGACATTCCAACCTGCACCACGAAAGGCACCTTCCAGTTCCTGGATAATCTTGCTATTACCACGTACCGGACCGTCAAGTCGTTGCAGGTTGCAATTGATTACAAAAATAAGGTTATCAAGTTTTTCTCTGGCTGCGAGATCAATGGCGCCCATGGATTCGGGTTCATCCATTTCACCATCACCCATAAAGGCCCAGATCTTACGATTGGTATCTTCTTTTAAATTGCGATTTTCCAGATAGCGCATGAACCGCGCCTGATAGATAGCCATCAAAGGGCCGAGTCCCATGGATACAGTCGGAAATTGCCAGTAATCCGGCATGAGCCAGGGATGGGGATAGGATGACAAACCATTACCATCGACTTCCTGGCGGAAGTTTTTCATTTGTTCTTCAGTAATACGGCCGGTTAAAAATGCGCGTGCATAGATTCCGGGCGCAGAATGTCCCTGGACAAACAACAGGTCACCACCGTGGTCTTCACTGGGTGAATGAAAGAAGTGATTGAAGCCAACATCATATAATGTAGCCGAAGAGGCAAAACTGGCGATATGACCGCCCAGTTCACTGCTT
>JBNLAL010000044.1:0-8222 GCA_050302115.1 Gammaproteobacteria bacterium
TTATAAGTTAGTTTTAGTATTCCGCTGCGTCCATACTCATATTTATCTCTTTTATGTTTGTCTATGTCATGAGAGTCCACATTTATCGGTCAGCCTTTATCATATTTTTTTATCCAAATTATTTTTAATTTCTTTTTCATTTTTTGCTCCGGCAATCAATGCTGCTATACCGGCGGACATTAATGGCGAAGCCTTACCCAGTCTGGCTCCGATGCTGGAAAAAGTGACTCCTGCAGTGGTAAACATTGCAACGGAAGGAAAGATTCAGTTAAGACAAAGTCCATTATTTTCAGATCCCTTATTTAGACGTTTTTTTAATGTCCCCGATCAGCCTATAGAAAGAAAGACCAGTAGCCTGGGTTCAGGCGTTGTTGTGGATGCGAAACGTGGTTTGGTATTAACCAATAACCATGTTATTGCAAATGCAGAACAAATTACTGTGACCTTGCGTGATGGACGTCATCTGGAGGCAGAACTTGTTGGGACAGATCCTGAAACAGACGTTGCCGTTATAAAAATACCAGCAGAAAAATTAACTGATATTAAGACTAGCGATTCCGATACAACAAGAGTGGGTGATTTTGTAGTTGCTATTGGTAATCCATTTGGTTTGGGGCAAACGGTGACTTCCGGAATAATTAGTGCCCTGGGACGAAGTGGTTTAGGTATAGAAGGTTATGAAGATTTTATTCAAACAGATGCATCGATAAACCCGGGTAATTCAGGTGGGGCGTTGGTGAACCTGCGCGGTGAACTGGTTGGTATCAATACCGCTATCTTTTCTCAGAGCGGAGGCAATATTGGTATTGGTTTCGCGATTCCGATTAATCTCGCTACACAAATTATGGAACAGCTTGTCGAAACGGGTGAAGTCAAGCGAGGGTTTCTGGGTGTCAGTATGCAGGACTTGAACCCTGAACTGGCTGAAGCATTTGGTCTTAATCAACAAACGGGTGCAATCGTTAATGGTGTGCTCGAAGGATCACCTGCTGAAAAAGCCGGTTTAAAACAGGGTGACATAATTATTTCAGCAGACAGTAAACATATAAGAAATGCAAACGATTTAAGAAACCGTGTTGGTCTATTACCTGTAGGAGAAGAAATAACATTTAAAGTATTACGCGACGGTAAAGAGAAGATGATTAGTGTTACGGTTGCGGAAAATACACAGGCTAATGCAAAACAACCGAGTGCAGTAAATGAGTTATTGGAAGGTGTTACGGTTAGCGATATTGAACAGGGAAATCCCTATTATGGAAAAGTGGAAGGTGTTGCAGTATTGAATGTTGAACGTGGTATAGCCTGGCGCAGTGGCCTCCGTGCAGGCGATATTATTACTTCCGTTAACAAGGTTGAAGTGAAAAGCCTGCAACAGTTTTTATCTTTGGTGAATAAAAAGAATGATTCTCTCTTGTTAAGGATTATTCGTGGAAATGCAGCTGCATTTCTGGTTATTAAAAAATAATTAATGGGTTTATTGTAAATCGAGCTTGCAGGAATCGATGGTTTCCTTGATCAGTTCAACAGCCTTCATACGGGGATAGGATTTTCGATAGGCAATAATGACTTCACGATAAGGCGTCGGTTTGGTAAAGGGACGGTAACTTAACATACCGTTTAGATCTGAATGTGTTTCAATGGATAGTTTCGGAAGTATAGTTATACCTGCACCGGTTGCGACCATTTGACGTATGGTTTCTATAGAACTGCTCTCAAGAGATTTTTGTATACGTTTATTTTTGTCCAATGGATTTATGCAGGAAGGACATAGTTTCACAACCTGATCCCTGAAACAGTTACCTGCTTTAAGTAATAACATGGTGTCATCAAGGAGATCACCCGCCTGCAATTTTTTCTTTTTTGTTAATGGATGGTTACTGGGTAATGCAACAACAAAAGGTTCCTGATACAGAATTTCAGTCGTGATACCGGGCTCTTCAAAGGGGTTAGCCAAAATGGCAATATCTATATCACCTGATCTTAATTTTTTTGCCAGATTTTCGGTAAAGTCTTCTTCGATTAATAAAGTTAACTCTGAATATTGCTTATTGATTAATGGAATCAGTTTTGGAAGTAAGTATGGGCCTATTGTATAGATTACGCCTAACTTTAATTCACCACTGAGTTCATCTTTATTTCTATTGGCAATTTCTTTCAGATTATTGGCTTCGTTTAATATAGTTTCCGCTTGTTTAACAATCGCTTCACCAATTGGAGTAATTGAGACTTCATGTTGGTGTCTTTCGAATAAGGTAATACCCAATTCGTCTTCCAGTTTTTTTACAGCAACACTAAGAGTAGGCTGACTTACGAAACAACGTTCTGCTGCACGTCCAAAATGCAGTTCTTTTGCAACAGCAACGATGTAACGAAGTTCAGATAAAGTCATGAGCGATCCATCAGGGAATAATCAAAGTCTAGTCTACGTACTATCCTTTTGTAGTGACTAATCGTCAAATATTTTAATTTATGCCGGATGCAATATTGGGCAGATTGTCTTCTAGTAGCTCAATATTCTGTTTTTGTGTAACGATGTTATCTAAAAGCTCCACATCCACATAATCCTTGCCGTAGGTGTTACCCTGTTTAACCGAAAACGGCTGGGTTGGTTCACCGAGACTATCCACGACCAGGGAGGAGCCATCAAAATTATTATCAGTTGTATAAAGGTGGGTTGTAATAATGGTAGGTAAACCACTATTTATCGCTGCCTGGTTACCATTACGCGTATCTTCAATAGCAATACAGGAACTTGCCGCTAAACCCAGTTCTGCCAGGGCGCACTGATAAACAATGGGGGAAGGTTTCTTATCTGAAACTATATCGCTACTTACAATAGCATTGAATAAATCCTCCGGCTCCATATCCAAAGTCTTGTTAATCAATGTGGACAGGTTTGCTGAAGAGGAACTGGTCGCAATACCTATCAGGATACCTTGATTGCGAGCATCATTGATTAGCCTGATAACGCCAGGTCTCAGCTTTATCCCATCACTGGCCAGGATCGATCGATAGTTTTCTGATTTACGTTTATGCAGTTCGTGAATGAACAGGATAGGATCGTCAATACTGGCTTTTAGTTGAGTATCTTCTTCAAGACACTTTTTAAAGCGCTCTTTGCCGCCTGAGATCAGCAAAAGTTCACGATAATCATCGACGGACCAGTGCCAATCCAGCTCATATTCTTCAAAGGTTTGATTAAAAGCCTGGCGATGGATTTCCTCGGTATCGGCAATAGTACCGTCTACATCAAGAATGAGGCCTTTGATTTTCATTGTCACTTCAAGTTTATAGCAGAAAAAACCATCTTACTAATTGATTATAAACAAGTTATAAAATGTTGCAATGCAATATTTCATGTTTTTGTCATAAATTTTTAAAAAAAGCGGCTTTCACATTTTATATTGCTAATCTGTCAGGTATTGTGTGTCGGATATTAACAATGAATAGCGGCTTAATTTTACAATTCCAAAGAATTTTTTTTACATGATTAATGAACAGATTTTATTGGCAGGTATTCTCGGTTTAATTACCGGTTTGCTCATTATGTGGTTGGTTACGAGAAATAAGGCGAGCCGACATTCAAGCGTAACTGCCGATCTGGAACGTAAGTTGGCTGTTGAATTGGAACGTAATGAAAGCAAGTCATACCGAATAGATGAATTAAATGACGCCATTAAAGACAGAGAAAAGATCAATACAGAATTACAAAAGGAACTGGAAAGCCATAAGGTTAGTCTGGCTGAATTGAGTACGAAACTTGAAGAAGAAAGAAAACAATCAGTAGAAAAAGTTGCCTTGTTGGAACAGGCTGAAAAAAAGATGACGGATGCCTTTGAAAACCTGTCAAACAAAATCCTCGAAGAAAAAAGTAAAAAATTTACGGACCAAAATAAAATCAATATTGGCGAGGTATTAAATCCCTTGCGTGAACAACTGGGTGACTTTCGTAAAAAAATTGAAGATGTTTATGATAAGGAAACAAAGGATCGCTTGTCCTTATATCACGAAATAACAAGTCTAAAGTCATTAAATGAACAAATGAGCAAGGATGCAATCAATCTTACCAATGCCTTGAAAGGAGAAAGTAAGACGCGCGGAAATTGGGGTGAAGTGATTCTGGAAAAGGTACTGGAGCAGTCAGGTTTAAGAAATGGGCATGAATACGAAGTTCAAGGAAGTTATCGTGATGAAGATGGAAAATTATTTTATCCTGACATAGTTGTCCACTTGCCCAATAAGCGAGATGTAATTATTGATTCAAAAATTTCTTTGAATGCCTATGAACGCTATTATGCTGCAGAAGATGAACAGGTAAAAAATATAGCTCTTAAAGAGCATCTGAATTCAATTAAAAATCATGTTAATGACCTCAAGGGTAAAACGTACGATGAACTGGTCGGTGTAAATTCTCTGGATATGGTATTAATGTTTGTGCCGATAGAACCGGCATTGATGTTAGCGTTTGAAAATGATGACAGACTGTTTCAGGAGGCTTTCAGAAGCGGTATTTTTTTGGTCAGTCCATCAACGTTAAGTATGAATTTGCAAATCATTCAAAACATGTGGAGATATGAATACCAGAACCAGAATGCACAGGAGATTGCAAAACGAGCAGGTGACTTATACGATAAATTTACCGGCTTCGTAAATACATTAGATGATATTGGAAAAAATCTTGATAAGGCAACAAAATCATTTGAAACAGCACACAAACAGTTGATTGACGGGAAAGGGAATCTCATTTCTAAAATTGAAAATATACGTGAGCTGGGTAATTTAAAAACAAAAAAACAATTATCTGAAGAACTGGTTAATAAGGCGTTACCTGATAATGATTTGGATAATTGACGAATGTCAGAATTTGAAATTAAAGACATTAGACAAATTAAAAAAGGTATTAAAGGCCGTGGTAGCCTGAGTGAGCCTGATGCCCGCTTTTTATCGCATACTAGACATGACATAGATGATGGTTGGGAATCCAATCGAGAAGAAAAGAAGCTTGTAACATCAGTTACTGCCGAAAAACCAAAAACTATCATTTCTCGAAACCAGTCACCGGATATTCCTTTTGAATTGTCGATCAATCCTTATCGAGGTTGTGAGCATGGATGTATCTATTGTTATGCCAGACCATCACATGCCTATGTTGATTTATCTCCCGGTATTGATTTTGAAACAAAACTTTTTTACAAACCTAACGCAGCTGCCTTACTGGAAAAAGAACTGGCAGCACAATCCTATCAATGTCGCCCAATTGCTTTAGGCACCAATACGGACCCCTATCAACCAATAGAAAGAAAGTATCAAATTTCACGGCAAATCATTAAGGTATTGAGTGAGAGACAACATCCCATGACGATTGTAACCAAGTCCAGTCTGGTCGAACGCGATATTGATCTATTGGCACCGATGGCGGAAAAAAATCTGGTAAAGGTATTTATATCGGTGACAACATTGGATCATCAGTTAATGCAAAAAATGGAACCGCGTACAACAGCACCAAAGGCCCGGTTACAAACTTTGGCAAGACTGCATGAGGCAGGAATTCCAACAGGTATGATGTTTGCCCCGGTTATACCGGTGATTAATGATAGTGAAATGGAGACGATACTGGAACGTGGTATGGAAACCGGGATAAGTAATGCCGGGTACGTTTTGCTTCGTTTACCACATGAAATTAAAGATCTTTTTAAAGAATGGCTGGATGAACATTATCCTTTAAAGACATCGCACGTTATGAATATTATCTCGGCCAGTCGTGGTGGAAAGTTAAATGATCCGGAATTCCATTCACGTTTGACAGGGCAAGGTGTGTTTGCCGATATGATCCGAAAACGCTTTCACAAGGCATGTAAGGAACTGGGTCTAAATATTGAAGAAAACATTCAACTCGACAATTCACAATTTATTAAACCTGTTTTAAAAGGTCAGCAGCACGAACTTTTCTAATTATCTTCTAAGTATTGCTATCCAACGGTAAAAATTAAGCAGACTTGCTAGTGAAGCTGCAACATAGGTCAAGGCCGCAGCAGTCAGTATTTTTTTTGCAATGGGCATTGCAGTGGGTGGTAGATATTTTCCTTTTTCCAGTATTGGCAGGGCTCGATTAAAACTGGCATCAAATTCAACGGGTAGGGTAGTAAGATGCAGAATCACTGGTAAGCACATTATGGTCAGACCACTTAATAAAAGGATGATATGAAAAATGGGGACTTTTACCAGCAAGATAGTAAAAGGCACACTAACCAGAATAAAAGAAGCTATTTTCTGGGCCATACTGGCCAATACCGCAACCCGCGTGCGTAAGGATAGCGGTTTATAGTCCATATGATGTTGTAGGGCATGACCAAATTCATGTGCAGCAATCGTTACTGCTGTCAGGGACTTCCCTTCAAAATTAATCTCGGAAAGTCGTATTTTTTTTGCATTGGGATCGTAATGATCATTACCGTTTTCAGTCGGTTCAACGGTAACGCTATCCAGTTTGAATTGTTCTACCAGATGTTTTGCCAGTTCACCGCCAGTACCTGGCAATTCATCGATGGGTTGACTGTATTTTTTTAGTACATGTCTTACCCATAACTGGGGGGCAAATACAACAATGAGGACAAGAATTAATACTAATACTGGCAGCATATTCAGCTCGTGGTACTATTTAAAATGTGAACCATATCAAAATATTTGAGTTCGGGACGAACCTAAAATCTTATAATAATTATTAAAACATGCTGACACCGCTTGATAAATACAAAAGTGATCTTCGTTCTGATCAGTTTAATGCCGATCCGGCACAGGAAAAGGCAGTCATGCATATGCAACGTTTGTTTGATGAATTGCTTATGCAGCAGAATGGTTCCGGGCTATTGAGTCAGATTAAATCATTTGTAGGGTTTAAATCAAAAGCAAAATTGACCGGACTTTATTTTTGGGGTGGAGTAGGGCGCGGTAAAACTTATCTGGTGGACTGTTTTTATGATTGTTTGCCATTTGAAAACAAATTGCGCATTCACTTTCATCGATTCATGCAGAATGTGCATAAGGAATTAAAACAACTCAGTAATGTTGAAAGTCCGTTAAAGATTGTAGCAGAACAACTGGCCAGGGATACCCGTATATTATGCTTTGACGAGTTTCATGTTTCCGATATTACCGACGCCATGTTATTGGCCGGTTTACTGGAAGCACTGTTTGAACATGGCGTTATATTAGTAACCACTTCCAATCAGCATCCGGATGATCTTTACCAGGGCGGCTTACAACGCGAACGTTTTTTACCAGCTATAGCGCTTTTAAAAGATCATACGGAAATAGTTAACGTTGATTCCGGCATCGACTATCGTTTGCAGTTTCTGGATCATGCAGAGATTTATCATTCACCGCTGGATGAACAGGCGAATGCCAATCTTGAAGATGATTTTAATCATATAAGTCCAACTACAGGTTCACGTAGTGAGTCTTTAGAGATTGAAGGACGTACGATCGAAACTGTTCGTTGTGGTGATGGTGTGGTTTGGTTTGATTTCAGGGCACTTTGTGATGGTCCACGTGGCCCGGCGGATTACATTGAGATTGCACGCCAGTTTCAGACTGTGCTTTTAGCAAATATTCCAATTATGGATGATCATAATAACGACATGTTGAAACGTTTTATTACTTTAGTAGATGAGTTTTATGATCGAAACGTAAAATTGATTATTACAGCAGAGGCAAAACCCGGTGGCTTATATACAGGAACGCGTCTTGCCGAAGAATTCAAGCGCACGATAAGTCGGCTAGAAGAGATGCGTACGCACGATTATCTTGCAAAGCAACATCTGCCCTAAAATAAGTGCTGTAGCCGCTAAATTTCCATTTTGATAAAAAAACGTCTCATTTTGCCAATGAAATAATGTTTTTATCATAATCTTACGTTAAATATTTGACATAAACTTATATATAACCTATATAACTATTTAATATTTAAAGATTTCTAATAAAGAAAAAATTATTATTGTGTTGCAGATGACTGAAATGGTAATGGGGAAAGCTGTCGATGGCGCCGAACAGGAGCTGGAGTCAGATATTGCCAAAGTTTTACAATATCGCTATGGAGATGGACTGGTTTATTTACCCAGTCATCAGCCTGAATCGCTTTTTAAGATGGCTAAAACCAAGGGGTTTATTGACCAGGAAGGTTATTTGACTCGAAAAGGCAGGTATTTGCTCGCTAAATACCAGTT
>JBNLAL010000044.1:8232-8496 GCA_050302115.1 Gammaproteobacteria bacterium
CCTTCCACGTCTTTAATTTCCTATGCAGATTTGAATTCACTCCTTGTGATTAGTGTGCATAAGGTATTTCAGTCATAAATAACAAATACGAATAAATATAGTAAAATTTATTACTTTTCTATCTAGTAATGGATTGTTATCTTTCGCAACCCCAGAGAAGCAGGACAGACGAACAACAATGTATAAATACGATAATTATGATCAGACGATAGTAAACGAACGTGTTAATCAGTTTCGTGACCAGACACGTCGTTTCCTCGCCGG
>JBNLAL010000045.1:0-8491 GCA_050302115.1 Gammaproteobacteria bacterium
GGTATTTTTACAGGCCTCAATGACTTCATCCAGATCCTGAGTTGTATTCCTGCTTGATGATTTAATTTCAATCAACACTCCCTGGTGCCGTTGTCCCTTGGTCATCTTATCCAGCGTCGATCTGTTTACTGTCTGTACAGGTATATTCAGTTTATTAATTTTTTTTGTCAGTGTCCTGGCTGCATCAGACTCCAGGTTTTGTTGCAGCCAGACATTGATAATTGACTCTGGCGTATTTTCAAGCACCTGTTCAACCGAATGTATTCCATAGATGCGTTCTGTTTTTTTACTCATCTTCGATCATTTCAAAGTCTATTTTGCGTTCATCCATATCTACTTTAGCCAACAATACGCGTAACTTTTGTCCTAAACGAAACACTTTACCTGAACGTTCACCATGCAAACTGTGTGTGACCGCATCAAAATGATAATAGTCCACTGGCAAATTAGTAACATGCACCAGCCCTTCAATAAAGATGTCATCTAACATAACAAATAAACCAAAACCCGTAACCGAACTCACTGTTGCATTAAACTCTTCACCTTCTTTGTCTTTCATATAGGCGCACTTCAGGCGCTGAATAGCATCGCGCGATGCTTCTTCGGCCCGTCGTTCCGTCATAGAACAATGTTCAGACAGTTCCAACATAGCTTGTTTTGAGTATGGAAAAGCCGAAACCGATTGTCCCTCAATAATATAGTTAATCGTTCTGTGTATCATTAAATCCGGATAACGCCTTATGGGAGAGGTGAAGTGCGCATAAGCAGGGAATCCCAAACCGAAATGCCCTTTATTTTCTACACTGTAAACGGCCAACGGCATACTTCTTAACAAAACCGTCTCCAGCAAAATTGAATCGTCACGTTTATGTATCACATCCAGCAACTTTGCATAATCTTTCGCATCAGGTTCTTCACCACCGCCAAGGGTTAAACCCAATTGCGATAACAGTGCCCGAACATCTTCCAGTTTTTCCTGTTTGGGTGTCTCGTGAATACGATACATACAGGGGATTTCCTTTTCTTCTATAAACTCTGCTGCGGCAACGTTTGCTGCCAACATCATTTCTTCAATCAGGCGATGGGCATCGTTTCTGATCACTTGTCCAATCTTTTCGATATGACCATGTTCGTTAAAAAGAAACTTGGGTTCCGTTGAAGAAAAATCGATCAACCCTTTCTTCTTACGTTCTGCATGTAATAATTGATACAGAGAATACAGATTATCCAGATGTTCAAGTAATGCATTACGTTTTTTTCTTGCTTCCTTATTCTGTTCTATAACGATGGACGCCATTTCATCATAGGTCAGCCGCGCATGTGATTTAATCGTGGCTTTATAAAAGGAAGAACGTTTAACCTTACCCCGTACATCAATATTCATTTCACATACAAAACTTAATCGATCTACCTCTGGTTTTAACGAACAAAGTCCATTAGATAAAATTTCCGGCAACATGGGAATTACACGTTGAGGAAAATAAACAGAAGTACCACGAAGACGCGCCTCGTTATCCAAAGGACTGTTTTCTTTTACATAATGCGAAACATCCGCAATGGCTACTAACAAACGCCAACCACTTCCCTGTTTTTCACAGTAGACGGCATCGTCAAAGTCTTTTGCATCTTCACCATCAATAGTGACAAACCTTAACTCTCGCAGATCAGTTCTTTGTTTAACTTCTTCAGGATCGATCTCTTCTTTAAAACCTTTTATTTGTTTCTCAACAGCATCCGGCCATTCAAAAGGAAGATCATAGCTACGTATGGCAATATCAACTGCCATATCGGCGCCCAGTCCTTCACCAATAACCTCTACAATTTTGCCAATGGGTTGACGATGTTTTTCAGGCTGACTTGTTATTTCAACAACAACGAACTCGCCTTGTTTTGCCTTGTGTGTTTTACCGGGCGGGATCAGGATGTCCTGACTGATACGTTTATTATCGGGTACGACAAAAGCAATACCGCTGTCTTCATGATAACGTCCTATTATTTGCTGATTAGCACGTTCCAATACTTCAACCAATGCCCCTTCACGGCGACCTTGTCGATCGACATTGACCTGACTGACTAATACACGGTCATCATGTAAGACACTGCGCATCTCTTTTGCGGATAAAAATAAATCTTTGCCACCTTCATCGGGTACGACAAAACCATAGCCATCCGGATGACCAATCACACGACCTTTAATCAAATCCATTTTTTCCACCAGACCATAGCTGCGACGGCGATTTTTAATAATCTGACCATCACGTTCCATTGCCTTCAACCTGCGTCCTAATGCCCGTCTGACTTCCGGATCACGAATTTTAAAAGCCTCTGCCAGTTGTTTTCGTGACAAAGGCCTGCCCGCTTCACGCAAAAATTCAAGGATGGCATTCCGTTCCGGTATGTTTAACTTCCGGACAGGTTCAGATTTTGATTTCGTTGTTTTGGTTCTTTTGCTCATATTAGATGGATTGACAATGTTATATCGTCTCGGTAAAGTCCGCCGTTCTTTCGTATCCTCTGCCGAGGTGGCGGAATTGGTAGACGCGCTAGCTTCAGGTGCTAGTGGGGGTAACCCCGTGGAGGTTCAAGTCCTCTTCTCGGCACCATTTATGTAATTATTTAATTCTATTCCTTTTATTTAAGACAAATTGTACGCGCTATTCGTTTACGTTTGTTTTTTTTATTTCAGTTTTTATCCAACGGTACTCTTAAATCGAGTGTATAAGGTTGATCCGGATGTGGTGTTTCCATTGGAACCTTTATCTTGTCCTGCGTTTTTCCATGTGTAATAAAGCGGGCATTACGTCTGGCTTCTGCTTCATTGGCATTAACCGGAAAAGTATCGTAGTTTCGCCCACCCGGATGCGACACATGATAGACACAACCCGCAACTGATCGTTCAAGTTTTGTATCCACCAGGTCAAACACCAATGGAGTGTGGACTTTAATCGTGGGGTGCAAACTGGAATACGGTTGCCATGCCTTGTAACGCACACCGGCAATATAGGTTCCCCTTATCCCGGTCGCGCGTAATGGAATCTTGCGACCGTTGCAGGTAATGACAAAACGATCACCCGTCATTCCATGCACGGTTACCTGTAGCCGTTCTACAGAAGAATCTACATAACGTGAAGTCCCTTGTTCGGAAGATTCTTCACCAAGGACATGCCAGGGTTCCAGGGCAGTATGCAGATCGATCTGCATATCATTTGCGAACAATGTTCCAATACGAGGAAAGCGAAATTCTTTAAAGGCATTAAACCAATCCGGTTCAAACTGATAACCGGCATGCCGTAAATCACTTATCACGCTATTAAAATCTTCCCAAACATAATGCGGTAACATAAAGCGATCATGTAACTCTGTTCCCCAACGAATAAGTTTGCCTTTATAAGGTTGCTGCCAAAAACGTGAAATCAATGCCCGCAACAATAACATTTGAATCAGGGACATTTGATAATGCGGTGGCATTTCGAAGTTTCTGAACTCAAGCAAGCCTTTACGTCCGGTAATCGAATCAGGTGAATAAAGTTTATCGATACAAAACTCGGCTCGGTGTGTATTGCCAGTGAGATCAACCAGAAAGTTCCTTAAGACCCTATCCACCAGCCACGGTTGTTCGCACTCACCTTCAGGCAACAGGTTCAAAGCAATTTCAAGTTCATACAGATTATCATCACGTGCTTCATCCACACGTGGGGCCTGACTGGTTGGCCCGATAAACATACCGGAAAAAAGATACGACAAGGAAGGATGATGTTGCCAATAGGTAATCAGGCTTCTTAATAATTCGGGGCGACGTAAAAAAGGACTATCCGTAGGTGATGTAGCACCTAAAGTCACATGGTTACCACCACCGGTACCGGAATGTTTTCCATCCAGCATAAATTTTTCCGTACCCAATCGTGCCTGTCGCGCTTCTTCATAAAGACACTCGGTTATTTCTGTTAATTCATTCCAGTCACTGGCCGGATGAATGTTTACTTCAATCACACCAGGATCAGGTGTAATTTGTAAAACACCTAATCTCGGGTCCCAGGGAGGCGGATAACCTTCAAGTACAATTGAAAGCTTGAGTGATTTCGCTGTAACTTCAATATTGTTAACCAGCTCCAACCAGGTTTCCAGTTCGTTAACCGGCGGCATAAAAACATATAACTTGCCTTGTCTGACTTCGACACATAATGCCGTATGGACAACTTCCTTCGATGATTGTGATTTATTTTTTTTCGTTTTACGTTTTTTGCCTGATTTCTTTTCCAGTGCTGCACGTTCATCAAATGGATCACGTTCGGTATCAAATTCAAAATCATCCGGTAACTTCCAGGGTAAAGAAGCTAACGGTAAACGGTATCCCATGGAGGAATCACCCGGTAATAAAAATAAATGTTCACTACGTAACGGCCAGGGACTGGTTATCCATTGTCCCTGTTTCTTACCTTCTTGCCATTTAAGCGGTAAGGTGTAGCCACTTACCGTACCAAGACCTTTATTAAAAACTTTTGCCAGACGTTTGCGTTCAATGGGATCGGCTAATTTGTTATCCAGTGGATCAACGTTCTCGGGCAGTTGTTGTTCTCGAATCAGATAATGTGCCGCATCTTCATAGGCCGGGATAATAAATCTGGATTCAATGCCCAGGGAATCACACAAAGCACCAATATATTTTTTTGCATCTGCATCGGCGTAATCATTTTTACTATCGCCCGTTGATAGATACTTTTCGTTTTCCCAAACCGCATGGCCATCTTTACGCCAATATAATGACAACGCCCATCGCGGTAACTGTTCTCCGGGATACCATTTACCTTGGCCAATATGGATTAAGGCATTGGGGGCAAATTTTTCTTTTAATCTTAATAAGAGTTTTTCAGCCAGCTCTCTTTTCTTTTC
The DNA here is from genome assembly GCA_050302115.1 of Gammaproteobacteria bacterium. Taxonomy (GTDB): domain Bacteria; phylum Pseudomonadota; class Gammaproteobacteria; order Eutrophobiales; family Eutrophobiaceae; genus JBNLAL01. The sequence goes on from JBNLAL010000045.1 coordinate 4,891, forward strand.
ACCCAATGCAGCACTATTCCATTCTGCTCCTTCCATATCATCAATAGAAACAAAGGTCGGTTCACCCCCCATAGTCAAGCGGACATCCTCTTGCTTTAATTCAATATCAACCTGCTTGCCAAGTTCCATAACGGATTGCCATTGAACATCGTTAAAAGGTTTAGTGACACGGGGATCTTCATGGAAACGTTCAACTGTATTACTGTGTTTAAAAGTGACTTCACATTTATCAGTACTACCGACAACGGGTGCTGCTGTTGAAGGATCAGGGGTACAAGCCAAAGGGATATGCCCTTCACCGGCAAATAAACCAGAGGTGGGATCTAACCCGACCCAACCGGCCCCGGGCAAATACACCTCGGCCCAGGCATGTAGATCTGTAAAATCCTTTTCCGGCCCGGATGGTCCATCCAGTGCTTTTACATCTGCTGTTAATTGCACCAGATAACCGGATACAAATCGTGCGGCCAACCCTAAATGTCTTAAAATCTGAATTAATAACCAGGCGCTGTCCCGACAAGAACCGGATTTTATTTCAAATGTCTCTTCACAGGTCTGTACACCGGGCTCCATGCGTACCCTGTATTCAACATCTTTATGCAAGCGTTGATTAAGATTAACCAGAAAATCGACAATGGCACATTCACTTCGATCAACCTGTTTCAACCATTGCATTAATAACGGCCCTTTTTCCCTTATCTCCAGATAAGGCGCCAAATCTCGCGCCAGATTTTTATCATACTGATAAGGGTATTTTTCAAACTCTTCTTCAAGAAAAAAATCAAACGGATTGATCACGGTCATTTCAGCAATCAATTCAACATCGATTTTTAATGTTAGTGTTTTTTCCGGAAAAACAAATCGGGCCAGATAATTCCCAAAGGGATCCTGTTGCCAGTTAATAAAATGTTCCTTTGGTTCCACCTTAAGTGAATAGGAAACAATCGGAGTTCGACTATGTGGTGCCGGTCTTAAACGAACGACATGCGGTGATAAATTTACCAGACGATCAAAATGATATTCAGTGTTATGTTTTAGCGCTACCTGGATTGACATAAATAATTAAATAGAATTATCACTAACTACAAAACTAACGTGATTCCCACAATACAGCAAGAATCTTGTTAATACGATTAAAATGATACGTGAAAGGTACTAATCTACATATCAATTGGAATTATCATTAGAAAGTTCATCTTCCTGAACTTCTGTATTATCCCAATTGTTACTCCAGGCGATAGGCGGTAAATTTGAAAACGCATCTTTTAAGTTCGCATCCCAACTTCGTTTGAGTTCGCGAAGATATTCGCTGTCTTCTTCAAACCGATAACGCCTGTTTAAAACGAAGCTGTCTTTTTCATAGATCGCGACTTCAATTGGTGGGCCTACAGTCAGATTACTGCGCATGGTTGAATCCATCGAAACAAGCGCGCAAAGCGATGCTGTTTCAAGTGTGGTTTTTGGCTCGGTAATACGATCCAGTATTGGTTTACCGTATTTACTTTCACCAATCTGTAAATAGATGGTGTCTTTGGAAATGGTAATATTGTTGCCCTGTGGATAAACCAGGTAAATTGAATGTTTACCACCCTGGATCTGTCCACCAATAATAAAACTGGCTTCATAACTTACACCATTGGCCGTATGTTTTTCCTGATGTTGATGACTAATATCACCAATATATTCCGCTGCATCGCGCATATGTTGCACCGTCATCAGGTTTATGGGTGCATGCTCCTTGATGTCGCGTCTTATTTTCGAAATAACGCCCTGAGTCGTAGCTAAATTTCCGGAACAAAGAACAACAAATTGACGTTGACCATCCACACCAAAGTGATACATCTTGCCGTAGGTACTAACATCATCAACACCGGCATTGGTACGAGAATCTGAGGCAAAGACAATTCCGGAACTGGGGGCAATGGCTACACAATAGGTCATTTAATTACATCTGGTTTTAGGGTTATTGTAATCATCACTTTATTCAGTCCAGGTATATATCGTCAAGATCAATCAGGAACATTCTTCGAAAATATCAATATTTTTTTTAAATACTATTTAAAATCAAAGATTTAAAATATTCTACAAATTAAATATTTGCGCCTGATTAATAAGCATCAAATGCGCCAGAAAATCAGTCTGAATCGAGTAATTCCTGTTTCGCCTTCTTGAAATCGGTTTTACCACTGCCCAGTTTTGGGACTTCAGAAACCACTTTCAATTCGGCAGGTATCATCAAAGGGTTACAATCAGCCGCTAACATCGCCTTTTTAATATCTTCCAACTGATATTCCTCGGCAACCATCAGGATAACTTTCTCCCCCTTTTTTTCATCAGGCAGATTGATTGCTACCAGTTCCAATTCGGGGCTTTCCAGAGCACTTCTCACAGCTTCTTCGACTGCCGTCAGGCTGATCATCTCCCCCCCCAGTTTGGCAAAACGTGAATAACGGTCAACTATAGTCAGGAAACCATCCTCATCAAGATGCCCCTTGTCACCTGTTTTATACCAGCGTTTACCATCAAGTTCGGCTATCACTTCATTAGTCTTTTCTTCATCATCGAGATAGCCCAGCATGACCTGGCTACCACCTATCAGGATCAATCCGTCTTCACCCGTCGGTAATTCTTCCAATGATTCGGGATCAACAATGCGAAAACTGGTTCCGGGTAAAGGCATACCCACTGTCCCTTCTTTTTTGCCTGACTGTACTTGCCAGTAATTCACATCCAGTGCATCCGGAATATTAACGCTGGCAACCGGTGTGGTTTCCGTTGCACCATAACCTTCATAAATATCTTTATTAAATTTTAATTTGAAGGCATCTCGTACATCCGGACTCAGTTTTTCTGCACCGGCAACAACAATACGTAATGATTCCAGCATCAACGGATGTATACGACGGTTCTTTGTATAAAGTCGTAGAAACGTTGAAGTCCCACAAAAGATCGTTGCCCGGTATTTAGCAATGGACTTGGCAATATTCACGGCATCGGTTGGGTCCGGATGACAGATCATCGGGATACCTTCGACCAATGGCATAAAGGTCGTCACCGTTAAACCAAAGGCATGGAATAAAGGTAAACTTGCCATTACCACATCGGTATCTTCGGTATTTAACATATCCGATATCTGTTTAAGGTTCGCCATAATATTACGATGACTTAGCATGACGCCCTTGGGAGTCCCTTCACTCCCACTGGAAAACAATATTGCTGCAGGTACTTCAATACTAACCCGTTTGCAATATATCAATTTCAGTAGCCATGCAGGAAAAACTAAAACTGTGATCAATGTCAGTACGCCGGTTGCTTTACTAATTTCTGTTTTCAAATCTTCCATAAATAAAAACTGACTATTCGGAAAGGCATCCTTCAAATCGACTCCCTTCTTTTCCAGTTTATCCATAAATTTACGCGAGCTATAAATTGTCTTTATCCCGGCCTTTTCAACAGCACCCTGTAATGCTTCACGACTCGCACTAAAATTCAGATTAACAATCGTTTTACCCCTGAGAATTGCTGCCATATTGGCAATAGCACCCGCACTACTGGTCGGTAATAACAATCCAACATTCTGTTCTTTTGAATATTTCCTGAT
>JBNLAL010000046.1:0-8480 GCA_050302115.1 Gammaproteobacteria bacterium
CTTCATAAAGAACGAAATCCTTCAAGTCAGTTGTTTTAAACATATTACGCATTGAGATTAAATCATCTTCTGGATAAGGCTTTAACGGAAGTTTACCCCAAACAGGTGCAGGCCATGCCGGATCGGAGTGAAAACGAACAACATGGTGTAAATGTAATTGTGGAACAATATTACCAATAGCAGCAACATTCAGTTTATCACCTTCAAAACTTTGCATAAGGAATCTTGCTAGACAAGATGACTCTTTTAATAATTGTTCCTGATCTTTGTCCGATAATTGATATATCTCGGTAACCCCTTCCCGATCCGGAACAAGAATAAACCAGGGATAATTTGCATCCTTCATTAACAGCAAATAACTCAACGGAAATTTTCCAAGGACAAGGCAATCTTTTTTTAATTGGGGATGAATGTTATGCATTATTTATTCAACCGGACCACTGCTTACTTCATTGTAAACCAGGGCCAGTGCAAGAAAAGCAGGCGCACTGATAACCGGCTCGGCAGCATAAGACTGTAAAGACCAGTCAGCGCGTCGAAACCAACCCTTTAACCTGGCAAAGAACCCTTTCTTTTTTGGCTTCTGTTCTTCTTCATCTTCTTCTCTTGCCAGATATCTGATTTCGGCAATCACCTTGTTATTATCAGTGATTGACCAGATCAGATTTGTACCCCCGAATATACGATCAAAAAAACCGCTCTCCAGATCAACAAATTTAAGTTTTCTGCCCGACTGTATGTCCGATAAACGCAAATATGTTCTTGAAAATGGATTCATCATAATAAAAAAATTAGGCAGTCGAACTTCGAATGTTTTTTCATCAAAAGGTGAATACACGTGCCAACGCGTAGGCATAATCTTGCGATTTGGCTTTATTTTCCATGTTTGATGTTTGTTATCAGTCAGTAGAATCTCGGAATAAATAGCTTTCTGGTATAAATCACATTCAACAAGTACATCATCTGTTGCATTATCTTTGACAAAACAGCTCTTCCTGTATTTATCACCAACCAGTTCCTGCTTTTTATCCTCAACCAGTCTTAATATAGAACCGAATTCTTTTATTTCCGACATTGCTTTCGAATCATCCCTTGCACTTATTTAAGATTTTTCCCGATTAATTACTAAACAAGACGGTATAAATAATTATTAAAAAAATAACGGCTTTTTAAAAGCCAGTAATACTATAAATAGTAATAAGAATTACTGTCGCTAAAATCCTGCAAGCTCCATTGAATGCCATGGACATATTGTTAAACATCACCACATCATGCCACAAGCGGCAAGTTTTGGCCGGAACGACTTTCCGGATCATTTATTATTCAATAAAGCCTAATAATTCCATTGGCTTAGGAACACTGTCAGACTGGTATATCGATTGCATTTATTTCATAAAACCAGAGGAACCTGTAGTGACGTCTTCAATAAATCATAATCTGCCCCGGGGAAATGATATTTATGCAATGCATTTTTCCAATACTGCGCCTGTACAAAAATCCGATTTTAAACTGTTCGGTGAAGATGGTTTCACCTTTGGAGATTTGATTGATATTGTCAACCCGCTCCAGCATATTCCCATCGTTAATAAAATTTATCAGCGCATGACTGGAGATACAATTGCCCCTGCCATGCAGGTTGCAGGTGGAGCGCTGTTCGGAGGTCCATTCGGTGCCCTGGCATCATTAGCCACCCTGGCTATCGAAAGTGCCTTATCAAATGATGATATTGATCCCGAGGTTAATCCTTCCGGGATTGATCCGGCAACAGTCGCAGGGACTTATCCCTTCCAGGAAACGCCAATTGAACAGGAACAACACGCCTTAATTGATCCTCAGCTTGTTAAGCCAGGTAGATATAATGGTGATGGTATTTTTAATCCTGCTGCCAGCCCAAATAATAATATTGCAAAAGCAAATATACAGACAAACAAGGAACTTTATGCGAGTGTTAATTCACCCAAAAATAATCCTGTTTCAGTAAAAAATAGTGCACTCATTAATGATATGTATAAAACCAATGAACCTCTTATCGATCTGGAACAACGAGAACACACCGTCATGGTCAGGCTATAGTGAGATAACTAGCTATCCAGATCTTTATTGCTCACGTCCTTTAAATCGTGTTCCTTGATCTTTTTCTTAAGCTCCTGAATCTGCTTTTCAAAATCTACTAACCGTTCTTTTAAAGAGTGGTTTTCCTGTTCAAGACGTTTTATCTCCAGCTTGGCTTTATCCAGCGTCAACTCTTCTTCGGAATAAACGGATAATGGAAGTAATGCAAAATAAATAAAAAGTAGAATTCTAATTGTCATCAGTTGGTCACCATGGATGAATGTCTTGATCGTCTTCACCGGCAGATAATGCAGCCTCATTGGCCCTTTCAATCGCTTTTACCAAATCAGCATGTTCTTTGGCTCCTTCACCTGAATGCAGGTAGACATCCGCCTTATCCAATACATCTTCCAGAAACTTTATCCTGTAATTCAGGTTTAACAATGATTTGGCGATGTAAAATGTATCTTCGCCCTGTTCTCTTAGTTTTGCCGCATGAGTTAGTGCAGCCTTGAATTCTTCAGCAGTTGGCCTTCCCATAATTACACCTCTCTGTTACCCATGCCTGTATGCAACTATAACTATTTAACGTATCTCTTGTAAATGCAACACTCGCGAAAGCTTTTTTTATAGCTCATAATATCGCAATGGCTAAAACAACACGTTCTTATTCAAGGAAAAAGCAGATATATTATTTTGGTCAAACCCGATGCGACGGTCATCGTGCCATGCGTGAAATATTGGGTGGCAAAGGTGCAAATTTGGCAGAAATGTCACGCATTGGCCTGCCGATCCCACCCGGGTTTACTATCTCTACAACAAGCTGCGCCAGTTTTTTTATTAATGGCGGCGTTCTAAAAGATAAATTAATCAGGGAAATTCATAAAAACCTGCAACTCTTGAGCAATGAGACTAAAAAGGAATTCGGTTCTTCAACAAAACCATTACTCTTATCGGTAAGGAGTGGCGCAGCTATCAGCATGCCAGGCATGATGGATACGGTTCTAAACCTGGGGCTCAATGACAAGATAGTTGCCAGGATGTGTGAAGATGCAGAAAGTAAACGTTTTGTGCTGGATGCATATCGTCGTTTAATTAATATGTTTGGCAATGTAGTAATGAGCATTGACCACGAACATTTTGAACAGGCTTTTACAAGGATCAAAAGGAAATACAAAGTTAAAAATGACGTTGACCTCAACGAAAAAGGTCTGATTGAACTCATTGAACAATACAAAGCTGTTTATAAAAAGCACACCCGGCGGAACTTTCCGCAAGATCCGTTTAAACAACTAACACTGAGTATTGAAGCAATCTTTCGCAGTTGGCATAACCCACGTGCTGTTACCTATCGCCGCATACACAAGATAGAAGGCTTGCCGGGCACGGCTGTGAATATTCAAAGTATGGTCTTTGGCAATTTGAATAATGATTCGGCAACTGGTGTGGCCTTTACCCGCAATCCGACCAACGGTGAAAATAAATTCTATGGAGAGTTTCTCGTAAACGCACAGGGAGAAGATGTTGTTGCTGGAATTCGCACGCCAAAACCGGTTCTGGAAATGAAAGAATGGCAACCTCAACTTTATAAAGAATTATTAAACGTTAAAGATAAACTGGAAAAGCATTATCGTGATATCCAGGATCTGGAATTCACCATAGAAAATAAAAAATTATACTTGTTGCAAACCCGCACCGGTAAACGTACAGGCATTGCTGCAGTCAAGATTGCAGTTGATATGTCTAAAGAAAAACTAATCAATAAAAAAACGGCCTTGATGCGAGTCCCACCACAGGACCTGACACAATGCCTTTTACCTTCTTTTATAGATAAAGAGAAAAAAAATATTTTAACAACAGGTTTACCTGCTTCACCCGGGGCTGCAACCGGCTATCCTGTTTTCGATCCTGATGAAGCCGTAATTCGTAAAAACAACGGAGAAAAAGTCATATTGGTTAATCGCGAAACCAGTCCGGAAGCTATTCACGGCATGGAAGCAGCGCAAGGCATATTAACCTCAACGGGCGGGACAACCAGTCATGCGGCTGTCGTGGCACGTGGCTGGGGTAAATGTTGTATCACCGGGGCGTCCGAACTTGTGATCAATGAAAAAGCGAAAAACATCACTATTAATGGAAAAAAAATAACACAGAAAGATATTATTAGTATTGACGGCAATACCGGTGAAGTCATGTTAGGCGATATCCCAAAACAATCTCCTGGTTTATCAAGTGAATTTAAAACTCTTATGCAGTGGTCTGACAAGGTTCGTAAACTGGAAGTACGCACCAACGCCGATACACCGAAAGATGCAAAACTCGCCCGGGAATTCGGGGCGAGTGGTATCGGCTTATGCCGCACCGAACATATGTTCTTTGGTGAAGAACGTATTCTTGCTATGCGTGAAATGATCCTGGCAGAAGATGAGGAACATCGCCGTCTTGCTTTAAAAAAATTATTACCGCACCAACGCAGGGATTTCGAAGGTTTGCTTCGTGCCATGAATGGTTTACCGGTAACGATCCGGTTAATTGATCCACCATTGCATGAATTCCTGCCTCATGACAAAAATTCCCAACAAGAGTTGGCAAAGATACTAAACGTTTCTTTGAAACACATACAACAACGCGTAGAACAATTACATGAAAGTAATCCCATGTTGGGACATCGTGGTTGCCGTTTAACCATCACTTATCCTGAGATTATGGAAATGCAGGTAACGGCCATTATCGAAGCCACAATTAATGTCAGAAAAAGAGGCATCAAGGCCAAACCGGAGATCATGATTCCCCTGGTGGGTATTGAAACTGAACTGGCTTATTTGAGAGAAAAAGTTGAAGAAACCATTGCGTCGATTAAAAAACGTAAACGTTATAATGGCAAACTGGATATCCCGATAGGCACTATGATAGAAATTCCTCGAGCCTCTTTGATAGCGAATCGAATTGCAAAATATGCTGACTTCTTTAGTTTTGGCACGAATGACCTGACACAAATGACATTAGGTTTTAGCCGCGATGACTTCGGAAGTTTTATGCCGGATTACCTGGAAAAACATATTTATAAAAACAACCCTTTCCAGACAATCGATCAAACCGGTGTCGGTCAATTAGTCGAGATGTCTGTTAAAAGAGGCAGAAAAACAAAGCCAAAATTAAAATGCGGAATCTGCGGTGAACATGGTGGCGAACCGGAGTCCATTATGTTTTTTGCCCGGGCCGGCCTTGATTATGTATCATGTTCACCCTTTCGTGTCCCCGTAGCCAGATTGGCAGCTGCACAGGCAGAGTTAAAGAAATAAGGCATTATCGATATTAATCATCGATAGATATCCATTCCTTATCCTTGAAACTCCAGGAAAGTCTGCCAAACGGCGGATAATCTGTATACATCAAATGCGGGTCTTCCGGTGCGCCCGGATAATAAAATATTCCAGGAGCAATTCTGGGCTTGGGTATTTCTGGTAAATATTTTGGGACCAATTCGTTTAAAAAAGTTGGGTAATGACCATTGTCCTGATTATATTGCTCTACTGCTGATATAACTGTGTTTGCTCTTTTTTCCGCCAACGATAAATCAAACGCCCTGAAGCCAAAACTGAAAACCAGCATCACTGAATAAATTCCCATTTTGGTAACAATAAATTTAAGTTTGGCTTTATTCCTGATTGAAAATAAAGCGACCGGAATAAGATAAACAACCACATAAATCAGTACAAATATGGAAAATGCCGGCGCGCCCAACATAAAAGAGTCAAAAACAAAAATACCAATAGCGCTCAAACCTGAAATGATTAGTGGCTTTTTAGGATTTAAATAGTCTTCAGTTTTTTCTTTTTTAGCCATTACTTAATCAAGGTATTGTTGTAGGTATTTACCAACAGTCTTGTTCCCCATACATGAAACACCCCTCCCAGAACCATCACTATAACGGGTAAGGCCATAACAATAAACTGTGAAACATTACTATAAAATAATCTGGCACAAATATAGGGAGAGAAAATTATTGGTAGAGACAAGATTAGAAATAAGGTGACATGATTATCGATACCTTCCCACTTGGTAATCATCTCATTTTTTGTTTGCCTGCTTTTTTCCTCAGTCAATTTTCTATTTTTTATTTCTTCATCTAACAAAAACAAATCAATAAATTTAATATTTTTTACATACCACAACACAAATGCCAATGTATTTACATAAAACAGTACCGATGATATCAAAACAATCTTTAATATATATCGCTTGCCTAGTAAATATCCCATAAACACATTGGGAAATATCCAGGATAAAATCAAAAACATAATCAAAATATAAATGCCAGAAAAAATATATTTTGTCTTGTTACTTATATTGATGCTTCCGATACTGGACGCAAAAATGGCAAGTTTGTTACATAAAGTATAACTGGTGTAGGACCACAGACTCAGCATACCAATTACGACATACTTCGTAATTGGCAATTTAAGTCCGGCATCATCATAACGGCTTATAGCAGCCGGTTCTTTGATACCGTCACTTATTTCCGGCGTTTCCTGCTTTACCGTCGCTTCTATTTTTATCGTTTCTTCATAATCCTCATTGCTAGCAGCCGGAAACTTAACTTCTTTCAGTATAGATATCCAATCATCAATACTTTGTGGTCTATCATTGGGTAAGAAAGCCAATGCCTTATCGATCGCCTCCAATATATGAAGCGGATACTGTTCTTCACCCAGATACATAGCCGACATATAGGAATCCTCACGTCCGGATAGCCTTTCTTCGGCACGTGCTACTGCATCTACAGGAGAACTACCAAATAAACAGCGATACATGCTTGCCCCCAGTGCATAAATATCTGTCCAGGGACCTTGTTTACTGGATGCATCTGCATTGTATTGCTCAAACGGAGCATAACCGGGCGAAACCAAAGTAGTTAAAGTTTTTGTTTTCGTCGCCAAACCTTGTCGCGCCGATCCAAAATCAATAAGCACTGGACTTCCATCTTCACGAATAAAGATATTTGCAGGTTTAATATCACGGTGGATAAAGCCTGCCTTATGTACCTGTGCTAAACCATCTAGCAATGGCAGAAATACATTTAATATTTCTTCGCAACTTAAGGTCTTTCTGCCTTTAAGTTTGTTCTGCAGATCATCACCATGTTCATATTCCATGATGATATAAGCCGTATTATTTGCTTCCAGGTAATCGATAACCCGAACGATGTTGGGATGTTTAAATTTTGCCAATGTTTTGCCTTCGTTAAGAAAGCGTTCCAGACCCCATTCATAAACCGATTCATCCTCGCCGGATTGTGGAATTACAGAACCATTTACTTCCCGTTTGGAAAACTCAGTCGGAAAGTATTCCTTTATTGCCAGATACCTGTCGAGTTTTTCATCTTTGGCCAGATAAGTAATACCAAAACCGCCCTGCCCCAGAATCTTTTCAACCCGGTAACTACCGATCTTTTCTCCAACTGGTATGGCGTTTCTATATTTTTGGTTTTGCATTTTGAGTTTTGGACAAGCTCTTTATAAAATACAGTTCGATTATAACCTCATTCATTAACATATACGTCTGTAAAATTTGTCGGTTTTATTTACTCAGGCTTTCTTTTAAACTCATTGCATGACAACTGCTTTTCCTGACTCCCTGTTATGGATTTCCAAAGAATCTGTAAACGCATTATTAGATCTCTACGATTATCCCGACCCGGATAAACCTGGTGAAATAATTGAAGGCTATGACAAGGCCCATGCCTTGCGTACTGCCAAGATGTGTTCTGCTGTCGCAAAGTATCTGGGGCATGATGAAGAGCGCGTAAAACAATACCAGGCCACCTGTTTATTACATGACCTTGGCCGTGCTGGCCTCGATCAAAAGCTGTTCGGCAAAATATGGACCTGGGCCAGACAACAAAATATCCCGACCCGGCCGGCAGAGTGGCGTGCTGCATTTCCGGAAACAACTTACGGTGAAGAAACTGAAGCCTTTTGGAATAAGTATCAAAATCAGTTACAGGAATTGGGTGTCCAGCTTAATGAGTGGGCCAAGGAACAGGTTGAAATGCGCCTGGGATATGCACGTCGATTAAAACGCATTGTTGAACAATTAAAACCACAACTCTCTCAACTCGGCATGGAATGGCAAACATGGATGGAACAGGTTGTATCCTATTATTACTATCCGGAAAAACTGGACGATGCACCTGACTGGGTACATGAACTTGGTGAAATACTGGTCGCCTGCGAACAACTTGAAGCTTATAGTAACAGGGAGCGTGGCAGTGATTACTATAATCGTAACGATGAAAGTTTCTCTGATGCCTTTAACTACCTGGATAGTTTAAAAGAAAAAGGACAGCTTGGTGAAAAGGTATTAAACGCTGTTAGAAACCTGGCTGCTGAAGGCGTGTTTGATGATATCCTTGCCTCCGCACGAGA
>JBNLAL010000047.1:0-8452 GCA_050302115.1 Gammaproteobacteria bacterium
TAATCAGCCAGTTTCAGGCCAGTCTTGGTTGCCGTCACCGTGTTACAACCATGAGCAATATTGGCAAAAGGGCCGCCATGGATGATGGCGATATTATTTTCCAGTGTTTGGACCATATTAGGATTAATCGCATCCTTTAATAATGCTGCCATCGAGCCATGGGCATTCAGGTCACGTGCATAAACCGGGGTTTTGTTATCACGTTTATAACCTATCACTATTCGACCCAGACGTTCTTTTAGATCTGCACGACTGGTGGCCAGACATAAGATAGCCATAATTTCAGAGGCGACAACAATGTCATAACCATCTTCACGTAAATATCCGTTGGCAGGACCACCCATACCGACGGTGATTTTGCGTAAGGCACGGTCATTCATGTCAACAACACGTTTCCACTGTATGCGACGTGGATCAATGCCCAATTCATTGCCGTGATTAATATGATTATCGATCATGGCTGAGAGCAGGTTATGGGCAACACCTATCGCATGAAAATCGCCGGTGAAATGCAGGTTAATGTCTTCCATTGGAACAACCTGCGCGTAACCACCACCAGCAGCACCGCCTTTCACACCAAAACAAGGACCCAGGGAAGGTTCACGTAAACACATGATGGCCTTTTTACCGATTCGGTTCAGTGCATCACCCAGTCCAACGGTTGTTGTTGTTTTGCCTTCACCGGCAGGGGTTGGGCTAATAGCGGTTACCAGTATAAGTTTGCCATCTTCTTTGTCTTGCAAACTATCAATATAGTTAAGCGAGAGCTTTGCCTTATAGTGTCCATAAGGTTCGAGATGCTCGCTCTCGATTCCATATTGATCTTCTGCAAGATCAATGATGCGTTTCATTTGTGCCTTTTGAGCGATTTCGATATCAGACATTGCGCCCTCCCAAAACTAGTAAATCGACCTAAAAAATAATTATTATTAAAAACAAAAGGTTAACTAACCAATATGATAATTTTTGTTATATTTACTACGTATGTCTTTGTAGTATGGTGGTTAGAAATTGCGCGTATTTTAACCTGATGAAGCGAGATTCTCTAACTTCTTTTAATACGGCCGAATTAAGCATTGGACAAGCCAAACAGATCGATAGGCATCTTTTTATGATTAAATTCAAATTTAGACGACAGCGGTTCTGTAAAAAATGTTATGCCTCTTGAAAAATATCTAAACCGTTCTGAATGGATTAGCAGTACCGTTTTATAGATATAAATTGATACTGTCTTTTTATTGAAACGAGTCGAGCTATTGCTTAATGTCAGATTTGTTCCTTAAGTAAAGAATTCACACTTCTGACCTAAAAAAGCGATATCCATGATGGTGTAAATCAGTCTAATCTGTTAATCTTATTTCCCCTGAATATGACACTATTTAGGCTATTTTTTACCCCTACAATCGGTTTCTTTAAACTGAACACTATAACTTCCTCTAAATTTCAGGTCTTAATTGGCAGGACTTCATGACGCGTTACATTTTTATCACTGGCGGGGTTGTTTCTTCATTAGGAAAAGGTATTGCCTCGGCTTCTTTGGGTGCAATCCTTGAAGCTCGTGGCCTCAAAATTTCTCTGTTGAAACTGGATCCCTATATTAATGTTGACCCGGGGACCATGAGTCCTTTTCAACATGGCGAAGTCTATGTTACCGATGATGGTGCCGAGACGGATCTTGATCTTGGTCATTATGAACGTTTTGTGCGTACGACCATGGGCAGACGCAATAATTATACGACCGGTCGTATTTATTTAAATGTCATTCAGAAAGAACGACGCGGTGATTACCTGGGTGGAACGGTGCAGGTTATTCCACACATTACGGATGAAATTAAAGATTGTATACAAAAAGGCGCGGGTGATGCAGATATCGCCATGGTTGAGATCGGGGGTACGGTGGGTGATATCGAATCCCAACCATTTCTTGAAGCAATTCGACAAATGCGTATTGAACTGGGACCGGAGCGAACCTTGTTTATGCATTTAACACTGGTGCCTTATATTGCTGCAGTTGGTGAGATAAAAACCAAACCGACCCAGCATTCGGTAAAAGAATTGCGATCGATAGGTATTCAACCGGATATATTAATGTGTCGTACTGATCAGCCATTGCCGGAAAACGAAAAGAAGAAAATGGCGCTGTTTACCAACGTGGAAGAGTCGGCAATTATTTCCGCTATCGATGTTGATAATATCTACAAAATCCCGAAAGTTTTATATCAGCAGGGACTTGATGAAATCGTTGTCAAGAAATTTCATCTTGATGTACCCAAGGCAAATCTCAGTGAATGGGATAATGTCGTCGATGCTCTTGATAATCCCACAGGTGACGTCAATATTGCCATGGTGGGCAAATATATTGATCTTGCCGACTCTTATAAATCATTGTCCGAAGCGCTGACCCATGCCGGCGTTCAAACCAGGACACAGGTAAATATCCATTACATCGATTCCGAAGAGATTGAAAAAAACGGAACGTCTTGTCTGGCTGAAATGGACGCAGTGCTGGTACCGGGTGGTTTTGGTAATCGTGGTATAGATGGAAAAATTGCAGCCGTACGCTATGCACGTGAAAACAATGTCCCTTATCTGGGTATCTGTCTGGGGATGCAACTGGCAGTGATAGAAATCGCACGCGATCTGGCAAAACTTGAAGGGGCCAACAGCACCGAGTTTGATAAAGACACGAAGCATCCGGTGATTGGTTTAATTACAGAATGGCGTGACGCTTCCGGTAAGATAGAACAACGTGACGAAGATTCAGACATGGGTGGTACCATGCGTTTGGGTGGTCAGGAATGTCAATTAATTGAAGGATCATTATCAAAAGAACTGTATAAGTCTGACAAAATCATTGAGAGGCATCGCCATCGATATGAATTTAATAATACCTACGAGCAAAAGCTTGTCGATACAGGAATGCAAATAGCAGGACGTTCCGCAGATGGTGAACTGGTTGAAATTATTGAGATGCCCAATCATCCATGGTTTGTTGGTTGTCAGTTCCATCCAGAGTTTACATCCACACCACGTGATGGACATCCGTTGTTTACCGGCTTTATAAAAGCAGCTGCGGACTACAAAGGTTTAAAACAAGAGACCGCAAAAAATGCAGCTATGTGATTTTGAGGTTGGTGTTTCGCAACCATTCTTTTTGATTGCTGGTCCTTGTGTGGTTGAGAGTGAACAGTTGGCTATGGATACGGCTGGCCAGTTAAAAGAATTAACCTCAGGTTTGGGTATTCCTTTCATTTATAAATCGTCTTTCGATAAGGCAAACCGCAGTTCACATGAAAGTTATCGAGGACCGGGGATAGAAGAAGGTTTAAGGGTTTTGTCCGAGGTGAAGGCAAAGATTGGTGTACCATTATTGACGGATGTCCATGAGGATACTCCATTGGATGAGGTAGCAAGCGTAGTTGATGTCTTACAAACTCCGGCATTTCTTTGCAGACAGACAAATTACATCCAGGCTGTGGCCAATACAGGTCTGCCAGTAAATATTAAAAAAGGACAATTTCTGGCCCCCTGGGATATGAAACATGTTGTCGAAAAGGCAAGGGCGACAGGAAATGATAAGATTATGGTTTGTGAACGCGGAACCTCATTTGGTTACAATTATTTGATTTCTGATATGCGATCATTAGTCGTTATGCAGGAAACGGGCGCACCAGTTGTATTTGATGCAACACATTCAGTACAAATGCCGGGTGGTGCTGGTAATGTTTCCGGTGGCCAACGTGAATTTGTACCTGCTTTGGCAAGGGCTGCTGTTGCAGTAGGGATTTCCGGATTATTTATGGAAACCCACCCCGATCCTGACAAGGCTTTAAGTGATGGTCCAAATTCATGGCCTTTGGGAAAGATGAGAGAATTACTGGAAACATTAAAAAAAATCGATATAACAATTAAAGAATTATGAAATTTATTTTGGGAGAAAGTAGTGTCAGTTATAAATAAAATTGTTGCCCGTGAGGTATTGGATTCCAGGGGTAACCCAACTATTGAAGCAGAGGTTTATACCGAGAGTGGTGCTGTAGGGAGTGCCATGGTGCCATCCGGTGCATCAACCGGTATACGTGAAGCGCTGGAACTGCGCGATATGGATGACACGCGTTATCTGGGTAAAGGCGTATTAACGGCAATTGCAAATATCCATGAGCAAATTCAACCTGCTTTAACCGGTAAAGAAGTTACCGACCAGGCTCTCGTTGATCAAACTATGATCGATCTGGATGGTACTCCTAATAAGGAAAACCTGGGCGCGAATGCCATTCTAGCTGTATCAATGGCTACTGCACATGCAGCAGCAAATGAAAATAAATTACCTTTATACGCTTACCTTGGTGGTGATGGACCTTTTCAGATGCCTGTACCGATGATGAACATCATCAATGGTGGAGCACATGCGGATAATAGTGTTGATCTCCAGGAATTTATGATTTTGCCTGTTGGTGCAGCAAGTATTCGTGAAGCTGTACGCTATGGTACTGAAGTCTTTCATTCTTTGAAGTCTGTTTTATCTAAAAAAGGATTGGGAACGACAGTTGGAGATGAAGGCGGTTTTGCACCTAATCTTTCTTCGAATGAAGAAGCCATTGAAGTCATACTGGAAGCCATTGATAAAGCCGGTTACAGGGCTGGTGACGATATATTATTAGGCCTTGATGTGGCGAGTTCCGAATTTTATAGCGATGGAATTTACACACTGGAATCAGAAAACAAGAAACTGAATGCAGAGGAGTTCCTCAATTACCTTGTTCCATGGTTCGACAAGTACCCCATTATTACTATGGAAGATGCTATGGCTGAAGATGATTGGGATGGTTGGAAACTATTAACAGAAAAATTAGGCAAGGACGTTCAATTGGTGGGTGATGACCTGTTTGTAACCAACACATCTATTCTGCAGGAAGGTATTGAAAAAGGAATTGCTAATTCCATTTTAATCAAAGTAAACCAGATAGGCTCATTAACAGAAACTCTGGCGGCAATCGATATGGCCAAGAAGGCAGGGTATACCGCTGTTATTTCACATCGTTCTGGTGAGACGGAAGATACAACGATTGCTGATCTGGCTGTTGCGACATCAGCAGGTCAGATTAAAACCGGGTCGTTGTCACGTTCTGATCGTGTAGCAAAATATAACCGTTTAATGAAAATAGAAGATCAGCTGGGTAGCCGTGCTACTTACCCGGGCCGTGATACATTTTATAATCTTGCATGATGTAATATAAAACTGGATAGCCGTTAAAATGAAACTGACAACAGCAATATTTATTCTCTTGTTGGTCTTGTTACAGCACCGTTTATGGGTAGGTAATGGCAGTTTAACGGAAGTACATCAGTTGGAAGAGCAAATCAGCCAACTTAAGCAGGAAAATGCTGATATTAAAGAGCGTAATCTTTCATTAGCAGCAGAAGTTCTGGATCTTAAGCAGGGTCATGAAGCCATTGAAGAACGTGCACGTAGTGAAATGGGCATGATCAAGTTTGATGAAACATTTTATCAAATCATTGATTATTCCGGCGCGCAAACCAATACGAATTGATACTAATGACGAGTGATGTTCGATATTGGGTAGTTATTCCTGCTGCGGGTATTGGTACACGTATGGAGCTTGATAAACCGAAGCAGTATATCGATATCAATGGTAAAACTATTTTGGAATATACACTGGAATGTTTTTTACCAAGAGAAGATGTTGAAGCCATTATTGTTGCTATTGCTAAAGATGATTCCTATTGGGCAAATCTGGCCATTTCAGGTAATAAAAAAATAATAGAAGCACCAGGTGGGAAGGAGAGATTTGAATCGGTGTTAAATGCGTTAAAAACTTTAACGGGTAAGGCGAATGATGATGATTGGGTTTTGGTGCATGATGCTGCAAGACCCTGTCTAAACCAATCAGCAATTGACCGTTTAATTAATGAATTAAGTTCGCATGATGTTGGTGGAATCCTGGGGTTGCCCTGTAGGGATACAATGAAACGTGCAAATCAATCAGCTGAAATAGAGAAAACAGTTGATCGTGAATTGTTATGGCATGCACAAACACCCCAGATGTTTCGCTATAAAAAATTACTTACCGCATTGGAGGCGGTTTGCGAAAAAAAACTATTAGTAACGGATGAAGCGATGGCAATGGAGTTAATTGGGTATAAACCTTTATTGATTAAAGGACATCCTGAGAATATAAAAATAACTCATAAAGATGATTTGCAATATGCAAAGATGTACCTACAGAGAGTGACATAAAAAAATGCGAATTGGACATGGTTATGATGCGCATCGACTTGTTGAAGGTAGGCCTCTAATTCTGGGAGGCGTTACGATTCCATTTGAAAAAGGCTTGGAAGGACACTCGGATGCAGATGCAGTCATACATGCATTGTGTGACGCAATATTAGGCGCAATGGCTCTTGGTGACATAGGTCGTCATTTTCCTGACACAAACCCTGATCTAAAAAATGTAAATAGTCGTATTTTATTAAGACAAGTCGTTGATTTGATGAAAGAAAACAATTATGGCTTTGTGAATGCGGATATTACAATAATTGCCCAGGCTCCCAAGATGGCTTGTCACATTTCTGACATGAAAGAAAATTTATGTTCAGACATAAATACAAAATCTCAAAATATAAATATAAAAGCTTCAACAACAGAACGCATGGGATTTGTTGGAAGAGGTGAAGGTATCGAAGCTCACGCTGTAGTTTTACTTCATTCTGTCTAGTCAGACAGGAAATTCTCTCCTTTAAAAAGAAAAAAACTCCTTTTAGTTTTGATTCATCGTCATGCGATTTTGAGTCAGAACCGAACTACATTTTTTATTCCTGTACTCCAAATCAATTGATGAAATTTTATCAAAATATTTAAGGAGAAAATCATGAGTACAGTTAAATATAGTAGTGAAGCACTATTCCAAAATTTTCAAGATCTGGAAGTTAACATTGTGCCTGAACAAAAAGCAGTGTGGTTATACCTGAATGCACATCCACGCCCCTGTTTTACCTTGAGACTATTAAATGAACTAAAAACATTTCAATCAATGTTAAAACATAATGAGGGCAAGTTACCATGTAATGGGCAATTGATTGATATCGAATATAGTATTTTTACATCGAGGCATTCTGTTTTTAGTTTTGGCGGAGATCTTGAATTATTTCTCGATTGTATCGAAAACAATGATAGAGAGAAATTAAGAGACTATGCAAGGTTATGTATAGATGGTTTATATGCAAACTATATAGGTAGAGAGCTGGATTTAACTACCATCTCTCTGGTACATGGTAATGCACTAGGTGGAGGATTTGAGTGTGCCTTATCAGGTCATGTGATCATCGCTGAACGTTGTGTCGAGATGGGTTTCCCCGAAGTATTATTTGGTCTTTTTCCTGGCATGGGTGCTTTTAACCTGCTTACTAAAAGAGTCAATACCACCTTGGCGGAAAAGATGATGTCCAATGGTCGTTTATACAGTGCTAATGAACTATATGACATGGGACTTATAGATATTTTGGTAAATAGTGGTGAAGGTTTTGCAGCCGTTGATTCATTTATTTCTTCAAATAGAAAAAGAAGAAAAACGATGAGTACAATTAAAAAAGTTCATCAACTTGTTATGCCAACAAACTATGAGCAGCTATTGGAGATAGGTGATATCTGGATTGATGCCGCATTTGAAATCTCCGAAAAAGACTTGCGCACAATGACAAGATTAGTACGTAGTCAGCATAAATTTGTTGCACAACAAAAAACACATCAAAGTTACAGCAATTCGCAGGCAACGTTACTTGTAAATTAATTTACTGATTATTTCACACAAATAATCAAGATTGCCTGTCAATTAAATATTTTTAATATCAATACATGGAGAATGGATATGAAAAATATCGATACAAAACAATTACGTTCCCATCTTTCAGAGTATATAAAAGCAGATACAAAAAAAGCTTTAGTCATTTTTTTTGCAGATGTTTTTGTTTATTTAATTTTTCTTTCCGGGACACTTTATTTTGAAAATATATATGCAAGATTGCTGTTCAGTTTACTTGCAGGAGCAAAAATCGCATCACTTTTTGTTATTGCACATGATGCTGCGCATGATTGCTATACAAACAATAAAGCGTTAAACAAGGTAATTGCTCGAATATGCTTTCTTCCATCATTACATAACTACAGTTTATGGTTGGTAGCACATAATCAGTTACACCATCAATACGCAAATATAAAAGGGTTGAATTCATGGTCGCCGCTATCCAAAACAGAGTATGATGCCTTGCCAAAAAGTAGAAAGGTGCTTGAAAGGTTCTATCGGACTCCATTTGGAATAGCCTTTAATTATCTTATTGAGCGCTGGTGGAAAGATAAAATATTTCCATATAAAAGACTGACAAGGAAAAACAAGCTTTCAAGCTGGCTTGATTTTTTACTTGTACCAGCATTTTT
>JBNLAL010000048.1:0-8389 GCA_050302115.1 Gammaproteobacteria bacterium
TTGTTTGTAGTTTAAATCTTTAGTGGTGTCTAATAGCTTACCTATAATTGGCCAAAAGGCATTACGCGGGTGGGCATAGTATTGGCTTTCTTCCAGTGACTTTATTCCAGGCATTGATCCCAGGATCAGGATCTTTGCATCTTTTTTTGCGACAGGAGGGAAGCCGGTGTTATGAGACATGTTTGAAGATTATAGACGCATCGGTTGTACGCGTCCTCGGCTTTGACTCCTGTGTCGCTCTACCTCCTACATCCATGCAGTCGTACACAACCGATATACATTACATCCATGTAAATAAAGCCGGTGTTATGAGACATGCTTAAGGATTATAAACAGAAAGGCCGCATATTAATGCGGCCTTTTGTGTTACTTAAAAAGTAACTGACTAAACAAGTAACGGTGCAATCACCAGACTTACAATCGCCATTACGTTGATCAAGATGTTCATTGAAGGACCCGAGGTGTCTTTTAATGGATCACCGACGGTGTCACCGACAACAGCGGCCTTATGAACTTCAGAACCTTTACCGCCAAGGTTACCTTTTTCAACATGCTTCTTGGCGTTGTCCCAGGCACCGCCAGCATTTGACATCATGAGGGCCATCGTGACACAACAGATCAGTGCACCGCCCAGCAGACCACCCAATGCTTCAGGGCCAAGTAGAAAACCGACAATGACGGGTGCAAGTACAGCCAATGAACCGGGCAGGATCATGCGTCTTAATGCAGCACGGGTTGCGATATCGACACAACGGGCGGTATCCGGTTTACCGGTACCTTCCATCAAACCGGGAATTTCTTTAAATTGGCGGCGGATTTCCTTGATCATATCGAAGGCAGCGTCACCCACTGCGGTCATGGTCATGGCACTCACCAGGAAGGGGAAGATGGCTCCGAGGAACATACCGCAAAGAACCAGGGGATCATTAATTTGTAAAATGAAACCCTCGTGATGAACGGAAACCTTTTCGATGTATGCGCTAATCAATGCCAATGCAGCAAGTGCAGCAGCACTAATCGCAAAACCTTTACCAATTGCAGCCGTGGTATTACCTACCTCATCAAGTGAGTCAGTAATCTTACGCGTTTCGGTACCCATCTCGGCCATTTCCGCGATACCGCCTGCATTGTCGGCAACCGGGCCGTAAGCATCAATAGCCATGGTGATCCCTACCGTACTCAACATACCAACAGCAGCAATGCCGACTCCATATAAACCGGAAAAATGGCTTGCAGTAAAAATAATGGCGCAAATAGTGACAATAGGTACAGCAACGGATTGCATACCGGTTGCAAGTCCACTAATCATCACGGTTGCTGGACCAGTTTCACCGCCTTGCGCGATCTTTCTAACAGGTGCGCCGCCAGTGTAATACTCGGTAATCAGCCCAACGATAATACCGCCGATAGCACCGGTCAGTACGGCAACCCAGACATTCGCTGATGCACCAAGTGCGCTGATTAAAAAGTAAGCGGTAATGATGAAAATAACAGAAGCGCCCATAGTTCCGATACGTAAGGCCGTTTCAGGGCTTTTTGCTGAGAATATCTTTACAGAAAAAATACCTGCCATGGAACAAATCAAACCAAGAGACGCAAGCGCCAATGGCATAAAGGTCAAAGTATCAACACCACCTTCGGGAGCCAGATCAAAAACATCAGCCGATGTCATAGTTGCAGCAAGTGCAATCGTTGCAATCATGGAACCACAATAGGATTCAAAGATATCGGAACCCATACCAGCCACGTCGCCGACGTTATCACCAACGTTGTCGGCAATGACACCCGGGTTACGTGGGTCGTCTTCCGGGATACCGGCTTCAACTTTACCGACCAGGTCGGCACCGACATCTGCGCTCTTGGTAAAAATACCACCACCAACACGGGAGAATAAGGCAACTGAAGAGGCACCCATTGCAAAACCTTCTATTGCATGGATAGTGTGAGTATCCCCTGCGAAGAAATAATAGAGTATGCCAATTCCGAAAAGTCCCATTGCGGCCACGGTCAGACCCATGATGGAGCCGCCGAAGAAGGCAATACTGAGTGCCTCTGAAGCACCTTTGGTATTGGCCGCGACAGCGGTTCGTACGTTCGCGTGGGTAGCGGTATACATGCCCCAATAACCGGCAGTACCCGAACATACCGCACCAAGTAAAAAGGCAAGAGCGGTATTTTGTCCAAGATCCGACACCCAGATTGCAGTGATACAGATAACACAAAAAATAGCGAGACGTTTATATTCGCTATTCATAAAAACCATAGCGCCAAGGTGAATGGCGTCGGCGATTTCCTTTACTTTGCCATCTCCAGCTGGTGATTTTTTAACCATCAGGAAAACCAGAAAGGCGGAAAACAAGCCAAAAATGCCCAAACCAATAGGCAGAAATGCATTTGACATAATGAAAGTGTCCTCTTGTTGACTGATTAATCTTTTATTATTTGAGGTGAGTCCCCATGCGACATAGCTCCCCCGGGCATTCCTTATACCGATTACGCGACTTTCTGTAAAGCCGGAGGCCAGGTGACTGCTTGGACAAAGGAATAATTCACTATAATTAAGGTATCTAAATGAAACCTTGTTTTTGAATGTTGCGTCTTTGTTGCCTTATTGCATTTTGCATCGTTATCAGTAGCCCTGCGTTTGCTGAATCTCTGCGTGAATTTCATCAACGCAAATGTGAGGAAGGTATTCAGGAGAGTTGCTCGCGGGCAGCAGACATGCTGGAAGGTGAGCTTCACGCGGAAAGAATTGTCGAGTTGGGCGACCAATTTGCAATAAATGTGGATCGTTCTAAAAGACAGGAAGATAAAAAACCGTTGCTAGAAGATGCGTATATTGATGTGATGGCGGATTACTTTAAGGCAGAAGAAAGTGATGGTATTAAACAGTTGGTTACCGATGAAGTCATTAACCTTTGTGCAAAGCATTACAATGATTATTGGTTGAACCGGAAACTGTGGTGGCCGACATTGGATAATGGGCAGCCGGATTGGTCAACGATCTACTATTACATCGTAGAACATTACTACGGCTATTGTCTTAGAAGTGCGATGTAATGTGCTCTTTCGTCCTGATGCTTCGTTGTCAGATTTTTTTAAAATACTCATTTACTACTTGTAAACTCCGTTTTTAAAAAAAGTCTTCCGCCTCGCCTGAGAACAAAAGTACTAATTTTTACAATTGCCGTTGTTTGATTACCAAATTAAATTTAAAAGTTGATGAGTTTCAAATAAGGGTAATCCCATTACGCTGCTATAACTGCCTTCCAGTTTCTCAATAAATATTGCGGCTTTACCTTGTATCGCATAACCACCTGCTTTACCTAATGGTTCATCGGTATTGCAGTAATCTTCGATTTCTTTTTTTGTCAGATCTTTAAATGTCACCCTGCTGATGTTAACGCGACTGTGTTCCTGTTCTCCAATTACAGCTACTGCAGATAATACTTCATGGGTTTTGCCGGACAGTCTTTCCAACATGGCGATAGCATCATCTTTTGTATCTGCTTTCCCCAGTATGTGTCCATCAAGGACAACAGCAGTATCGGCAGCAAGTACGGGTAACTTATCATTAGCCAGTGTTTTTCCAGCACGGGCTTTTTCCTGTGCAACACGGCGCACATAATATTCGGGTGGTTCTTTACCATCCCATGTTTCATCAATATCGACATCGATGATTTCAAAATCGATACCGATTTGATTCAGTAGCTCACGCCGGCGCGGTGATTTTGAAGCAAGGTAAATTTTCATTTAGTTAATCTTTTTCGATACCACCAAATTCATCCAACAATTCTTTTATCAATTGATGTAATTGTAAAGTCATTACGGCAAAATCCTGATCGAATTGTGTTACCCGATCATTGGCTTCACCTTCTGCCTGTTCCTGTACGATTTCTTCATAACGAACACGTTTGATTGAAAAATCATCGGTTAATATAAAGCGAATGGCATCACGCCATATCAAAGCCAGTTGCACTACACGTTTGCCGGCTTTCAAGTGGCTCGATATTTCAGCACTTTCCAGTTCCTGGTTTTTACATCGCACCACGTTTTTACTTTCGCGCGGATTTTGTAGCTCACATTCATGATCAAGTTCAAAGGCATCCGGCGTACGTTCCTTTAACCAATGTGTCATGATGTTGCCAACATCGCCATGACATTTCAAAGGGACAACCGGCAAGCTACCCAATGTAGCGCGCAGGTGTTCAAGAAACTCTTCTGCTTTATTATTACTTGCGGTATCGACCACCAATAGTTTTTGTTTTGGATCAATATAGGCATAGGTCAAAAACGAACGAGTCAATGCACGCGGTAACAGGGTATGGATGACATCTTCTTTTATCGTACTTTTTTCCTTGCGGTAAATATTACGTGCCTGGGCTTGTTCAAAGTCAGCGATCTTTTCTTCAACCATTTCATTGATAGCGGCAGGCGGCAGGATCTTTTCCTGTTTGCGCGCGCATAACATCGTGTAACCACCACAGCTATGTGTATACATTTCACTGTCCTTACCCAAAGGTGAAACCCAGCCAAAACGGGAAAAATCCATATTGGTACAGGGCTTAAACGCCTGTTCCTGTAAGGCTTCTTCAAGTGTTTCCGGTGAAAGATCGATATTTTTGGTAAAGCGATAAATACGAAGATTTTTGAACCACATGATTATTATTGTTTCTTGAAAAAGATGCGGATTATCCCGTACTCACATATCCAGTCAAGCAAACAAATTTTTATTATAAATGGTTTGATATGTTAGGCTGTTTAAACCAGGTAGTTAGTTATTGAAGTTAAATCAAGATGAAATCACCCGTCGATAAGTTATTAAAAAAGAATAGAGAGTTGATTCATTCTGAAATGATGAAAGTTAAATCTCATGTTCAACGCGAAGAGAAAAATTCAGATTGGATCGTCAACACTATTATGTTGGAAGGTTATGATGTGCCATTTCGTTTTAAACGAAAAAAGGAATACAGAAACCTGAAAGGCGCAAGAGTGAATGTGACTTATTACCCGGAAGTTGAAAAAGTCGGCGGCTTTGATGTAGAAGTAATGAATGTGGTGAGGATTAAAAAGTCTTGAAAATGTTTAACTTTAATTTATAACCCGGCACTTTTATTTGTATATTGGTCATAATTCAAGGTATTATCTTTAAAAAATAAGAGAGATTTATTCTCCACTTCAAACAGATTTTGAGAAGGGATTCTGGAAAATTGCTCACCTAAAATAGAAAGCATCCTCGTAAGTTTAGTGTTCAAAATTTTCAATCATACACATTTTATTTGGGAGGATGTATGAAATTAACGGTAACAACAATAATAATAGTGCTCTGCTTCTTAAGTGGCTGTGCTGCAGATACTAAAGAGATTCAAGCCGCATATGTTTCTGAATTAACATATCAAAATTCTACTTGTAAGCAGCTTCAGCAAGAAGTCGTTCGTTTAAATCAACAACTTACAGAAACTGGAGCAATTGTTGATAAAGAAGCCAGTGATGATGACGCGCAAATGGCTCTTGGACTTGTTTTATTCTGGCCAGCGTTGTTCTTTTTAGAAGGTGAAGAAACTGAACATACTGCTCAATATGCTCAGCTTAAAGGACAGTATCAAGCAGTAGAAAGGGCATCCGTATCTAAAGAATGTAACATAGCTATTCAGCCATTACCTGAACCTGAAAAGAAAGTAGTAGAAGAAACAAAAAATCCGTTGGCTTCATAAATAATTTGATAGTTATTTTCAAGTACAGGGAAGTACAAGTTTAAGCTATTTATTCCCGGTGATAAGGATGATTCTGAGTAATCGTCCATGCTCTATAAAGTTGTTCAACCACCATTACTCTTACTAACCCATGCGGCAAGGTCATTTTTGATAACGACCATGTATGATGAGCTTTGCTTTTTATGGCATCGCTTAAACCATCGGCACCACCAATTAACAAACTTATTGTTTTCTGATCATCGATCCAGTTTTGTAATTGATCGGCTAATGATGGACTACTGATTAACTTTCCATGCTCATCCAGTGCAATGATTAAACTGTCTGGTGCTATTGCAGCAAAGATTTTTTCTTCTTCTTTCTTTTTGTAGTTTTCGGCACTGTTGCTTTTAGATCTGACAGCTGGCGTAATTTCGATGAGTTTAAAGTTGATGTGTTTAGGCAGGCGTTTAATATATTCCTTGATGCCGGATTCTATCCAGTCTGGCATGCGTTTGCCGACAGCGATTAATTCGATCTGCATAGACTAGATATTTTCGGCCTTTTGCGTGTCAGTGTTCCAGAGTTTTTCCAGTTGATAATATTCACGTGTCTCCGGGTGCATGACATGGACGATCACATCACCCAGGTCAACCAGCACCCATTCTCCCTCTGTCTTACCCTCAAGGCCCAATACTTCGAAACCATTTGTCTTTGCGGCTTCGGCAACCTTTTCAGCAATGGATGTTACCTGACGGTTGGAACGACCACTGGCGATAACCATGAAGTCCGCTATGCTGGTGAGTTTATGGACATCGAAGACGTTGATATCAAGTGCTTTTGCATCATGTAATGCAGCGAGGCAGTGTTCAACGAGTTTAGTTTTTTTCATGCAGTATCCTGATAAAGATTGTGACTTTTGATATAGGAAAGTATTTGCGGAGGAAGTTGTTCCTCTACAGATCGTTTATTTGCCAATGCTGCTCTTATGTTACTCGATGAAATTTCCAGCATGGGTATTTTCATAAAATAGATATATCCATGAGACTTACAATTAATGTCGGATATATCATTAGTAATATGTTGTTCGCTCCAGTTATGTATTTCTTCCGGCGCGTCATCAATTGTTTCTCCCGGTCGGTTTGCTACGATGATATGAACGTAATCCAGTAATTTTTCCCACTCGTGCCAGGTATTGATTTTATTAAAGGCATCGTGACCGACTATCAGGCAGAGTGAGGCAGTTTTAAATTCTTCGCGCAGAGACTTGACCGTATTGATCGTATAAGAAATCTCATCTTTTTCGAGTTCGCGCAAATCGATACAGAGTTTTGATTCATTGTTTATGGCAAGATTGATCATGTTAACGCGGTGATCGGCAGAGATAACAGGTTTGTCCCGATGTGGTGGAATGTTGACGGGTATTATTCTTACTTGAGCAAGGCCAAGCTGTTTACAGGCTTCCAGAGCGAGCCGTAGGTGTCCATCGTGTATTGGATCGAATGTGCCGCCCAAAATCCCTACTGACGACATACTTTATTAAAAGAAAACATTAAACTAATTATGGTAAGAAACAGGTTAATAATCAAATTACAGATTTATTAATCAGGAACGAATATGTCCATCACCCAAAACCACATATTTCCTTGAAGTGAGTCCTTCAAGTCCGACTGGACCGCGGGCATGAAATTTGTCTGTACTGATACCAATCTCCGCGCCCAGGCCATATTCAAAGCCATCAGCGAAACGGGTCGATGCGTTAACCATGACGGAACTTGAGTCTACCTCTCTTAAAAACCGGCGTGCCTTGGTAATATTTTCCGTTACAATTGCATCGGTATGTTGAGAACCATATTTAGCAATATGTTGCATCGCCTCATCCATATCGCTGACAATCTTTAAAGAGAGGATAGGGGCCAGATATTCGGTCGCATAGTCTTCTTCTGTTGCTATCTTAATCCCTGAAATAATCTCTGCAGATTCTTTGCAACCACGAATTTCCACACCGGCTTCTTTATATAGGGTGGCCAATTGCGTTAAAGCCTCCTTGGCAACCGAACGCGCAACTAATAAACACTCCATAGTATTGCACGTGCCATAACGTTGGGTCTTGGCATTGAATGCAATATGGATAGCCTTTTCCATATCCGCATCATCATCAATGTAGACATGGCAAATACCATCAAGGTGTTTAATTACAGGCATGCGCGCTTCCTCACTGACGCGCTCAATCAAACTTTTACCGCCACGAGGCACAATGACATCGACGTATTCAGACATCTTTAGTAATTCACCCACAGCAGCACGATCAGGTGTTGATATAACCTGTACTGCTTCTTCCGGTAATCCGGCTTTGGCTAAACCAATATGGATACATTTCGCAATGGCCTGGTTTGAATTTAACGCTTCAGAGCCACCACGGAGAATGGCAGCATTTCCCGACTTTAAGCATAGGCCAGCAGCATCGGCTGTCACATTTGGTCGCGACTCATAAATAATGCCAACCACTCCTAATGGCACACGCATGTGTCCAACCTGTATCCCGCTTGGGCGAGGAGCAAGATCGGTAATAGTACCTACCGGATCCGTCAAACCTGCAACCTGGTTTAATCCTTCTGCCATGGCATCGATACGTGCTTCGGTTAATACCAGACGATCCAGTAATGCTGCGTCGATATCATTTTCTTTTGCTGCTTTTA
>JBNLAL010000049.1:0-8340 GCA_050302115.1 Gammaproteobacteria bacterium
CCTTTAAAAAAGTTTTTGAATAATTTCGCTTTCCGTAATCAACTATAGAAATGTAAATATCGTTTTTATTGTTTTCTAATATCGATTCACTTCTATCAACCGCATTCATCGGAGGATGACCGGATATGCAGCGATAGAGTGTTGCAGCAAGTGAATATATATCTGTCCAGGGGCCTTGTTTATCACTCTTTGAATAATATTGTTCAAAAGGAGCGTATCCGGGTGTTACTAATGTTGTTAATGTTTTTGTTTTGTCTCCAAGCGCCTGCCTTGCTGAGCCAAAATCAATCAATATGGGACTGCCATCATCCCGAATTAGTATATTTTGCGGTTTTATATCACGATGTATAAATCCTGCGTCGTGAACTT
Source organism: Gammaproteobacteria bacterium (assembly GCA_050302115.1). Classification (GTDB taxonomy): domain Bacteria; phylum Pseudomonadota; class Gammaproteobacteria; order Eutrophobiales; family Eutrophobiaceae; genus JBNLAL01. The sequence continues at coordinate 370 of JBNLAL010000049.1, forward strand.
TATCAAGTCCATTAAGTAACCCCTGTGTAATTCGTAGCAATTGAGACTCATCGATGAACTTTTCCCTTTTCAGCTTTTTTTCCAATTCTTCCCCTTGCTCAAATTGCATAACCATATAACCCGTATTATTTTCTTCAAAAACAGTGAGCACCTTAATAATGTTGGGATGACTAAACTGAACCAAGGTTTGTGCTTCAGATAAAAAACGCTCCAGCCCCCATCTATACTGTTTTTCATCTTCTACATCGACAGGACGTACAGAATCGCTCTCTTCACGATAGGCTAGGTCAGTAGGCAAATATTCCTTGATGGCAACAAGACGATTCAGGTTTGTATCATGTGCTAAATATGTAATGCCAAAACCACCACGACCAAGAATAGACTTAATCTGGTACCAATGCAGTCTATAGCCTGCTTTTAATGCATTATGATGTTTCTTTCTTCCCATTAATTTCCCTGAAGCACACAATACAGTTGGTAAATTATGTGCCAAATTGACACAGGATAAAACCCAATTCAACCTTAATTGAAACGGGTTTTGTCACAGGACAAGTGCCGTAAGTAACTGTTTTAGTTAGTTACAAGTTTCCCTAATTCAAGTTCATAATGCTGATGTCGCTGCTGGATGAAATACATCCCTGTATTTCACACTACGTGCAAACTGCGTTCGTCCAATTTTGTTCCTGACAAAATTGTCAAGTCCAGCCATAGCCACCAATTCTTTTAATCACCATTTGCATATTTTTCAAAATATTCCTGTGGGATATCTGCATTTTTTTTACATGCAATAGCAAAATAGAACAGTGGTTCACCGTCAATAGATAAACGATGTCGATAACGTTCAAGATGATAGATATCAATATATTTTGAAAGTATCAGATCACGAATCATTCTGGAAAAACCGGTTTGGTCTCTTTCATCAATAAATGATTCCTTAATGTTAAAAGCAACCCAACCCTGTTGATTAATAATATTAAATGCATTCATAAATGCTTTAGGTGGAATATCACCAAAACCTAATGCGGCAACAGTCGTCAGGCAATTCAGTGACCATGATTCAAACTCTTCATGCATATCTGCACTAATATTACAGAAATCAGTAATATAATAGGCATCATAGTATTGTGGTCTGTCTCTCTCCATAGCCTGTTTAGCTTCAGGAATAATATCGACACCTACCATTCGGGAAACACCATACTTTTTTAAAGCTTCACCGACCATTCCATTTCCAGCCCCCAGATCAAGAACTCTTATGCTGGTGAAATCTTCATCAGATTGATCGATGGCTTTCTTTAGAATATCAGTTACTTTTTGCGGTGAACTACATTTGAGACGATCATAGAACAATTGTTCATATAAACCGGGGATATCGTAGATTTTGTCATAATCATGAAAACGTATTTTTATTTTATTGTCATTTTCAATGATATAAAAATAGGTTTCTGACTGGCTCAGATCATTTACGTCAATTTTTGGAAACTGTATACGATGTCTTCTTTTCTCCATTTTTCTTTTTTTTAGTTCGAATGAACGATTGATTCTATCAAAAAACGAGGTGAAAATCAGGCGCCCTTGCCAGAATATCAAATAGATTTTTTATTTTTAGTAGTATTCCTGAAATATTTTAAATTTTTAACCGAATGGTAGTCATTCAAACCAGAGAAATAGTGTTTAATTTCTTTTTTTGTTTCAAAATCCATAAAATCAATCAAAGGTTGTGCAACCACATTCATCAATTTCATCGCTTCAATTATTAACTGGTCCCATTTGTCCGCATATTTTTCTATATCAGTAGTAAAAATGACTTTTCTGCAATTCCTGCAATTACAGTTTAATGCCATAGAATAAGGTAAATTAAAAAGACCGTACTCATCTGTAATCTCTTCGCCTTTCAATATATCCTTAATAGCAATCTCAAAACCATAACCTGTACTAATCGTATTACAATCACAACGATGGTTTACATATTTAGCATTATCCCAGGCAATTATTCTTTTTCCGTTTTCATCAATATAAGCAAATTTATCCACCAGTTTTTTATGCTTTTCATCCATTGCGTCGTAAGCGATTCTGGACAATTCAATGTCCAGTTTGTCTTTAACATAAACAATAGTCCCCTTGGGAATATCCGCGGTAGCAAAAATACCATGCCCGACGTTATCGTTAATAAATTTCAATTCAGTGTCAGGATGCAACATAAATATTTCTACTAACAACCCAGTTCTGATCGTGAATATTTACTTAAAAGCGGCACCAAACCGTTTTTTAGAAAGTAATTTTGCTTTTCAGTTGGCATACTGAAAAAATGACTGATAACTTTTCTGCATTTTTTTGAACCACAGAAACATTCAAAACGTGTTGGTTCATTGAATAGAATTGTTCCGTAGTCAAAGGTTAATTGATTGTGTTTTTTAATATTTTTTATTGCTTTTAATACAACTACACTATCAAAAAAGAAAACTGCACAGTTAGGATTACAACTATGATTAACATAGTCATCAAAACTCCCGGATGGACTTAAATATATATCCGGAGATATTTGAAGATAATGGGTAAAGTCTGAAATTTCGGTAAATTGTTTATATTCCCCACCAAAGATTAAAATTTCATCATTTTTTTTGTAGGAACGGCCCGCAAATACACCCTTCCCTTGTCCATTTATAGTTCTGATTTGGAGCCCGTCACAATGTGAACGGGACTCCATCAACTGGAGTCCCATAATATTGATTAATTTACTTGTTCGGATTGACCGGCAAGGTCTTCATAAGAAGCCTCTTCCGTGCCAACAGCCGCGCTGTCTCCTTCCAAACAATCTGCAACAAAGCTGTCAAACTCTTCACCTTCCTGGATACCTAACTCAACTGCCTGTTGTCTGCAGTCGTTCACTTCATTACTTTCCTCTTCCGAATAAGCAATAGGTGAATAAGTCAAAACTAATAAACAACAAACAAAAAATGAATTCACGAATTTCATAAGATAAATCCTCAAATAACAGTTAATAAAATAAAAGCTAACCATTATCTGGATCACGCTTCAGCGCGCTCTAAGAGGCTACTTAGAAAGAAGAACATCTTTCATAGGATAGACACACTTTCGAACTACTTGGCAGTCCAAATGGCGGATGAAGATATACGCCTAATTAAAAAATCAGTCAATAATTTTAATTGTAGAAACAATTAACTAGAGAAAATTACCTTGACGCATTAAACATTTTTTTTAATTGTCAGAATCGAAATTTTTCATTGTACTTATATTGCCATGATATCTATAAACCGCGGTTAACAAGCTGGTACTTGCGATTAATGTCTATAGTTTCTGTATCTAAATGAGGAACAAGAGTAATGAACAAATCAGAAACAGAAGATCTTGATATGTTTGATGATGATGTAGACGATGTTGAAAATGAAGAATTGATAGAGGAAATTTCAAACGACAATGCTAACACCTCAATTAAAACTGCTCGTTCAGCAATCGAAATTAAACGTGAATTGCTTGAACTACGAAAATTGACTGGCGAATATTTCGACAGCGACATTTTTGATTAATTTAATTGGAGGTTTTTTGTGAATTATTTTAGAAGTAACGGTATGGCGGGCGTATGTAAGAGCCAATTGCCAATACGTAATGGCAAGGTATTATCGTTCCCGTTATTAGCCGGGGACACCCCTTTTTTGAAGCAGCAACATAAAAAAATTATTGGTAAAAATTTTTTTACCGATCTGTATAAAGCACACGACTAAACTAATGCCTCTAAACTGGCATAAGTTTGCTTATTGTTTCGAAATTATCATTCTTCTTGTTTGAAATAAAATATGCGCTGCGTTCAATAACCGGCGCATTTTTTACCAAAAACAAAACCTGGTTATTGATATCACGTTTAATCATGGATTCGGTCAGGTAAGCTGTCCCACCATTTTTCTTGATATAAGTTTTTGCTGTTCTACCCAGATCGGTACGCATTAATGGTAAAGGTATATTTTGAAAATGTTCGCTATGTGCCGCAGAAAAAGATGTGCCCCAATCCACATAGATATATCTGTCCTTGATGGCCGAATCAACATCCTGCTCTTTTTCAGATGACACCATCACAAAACGTACAGGAATAACTTTAAGTATTTTTATGTTTTCATCTATGGGTGGGTTATAGGTAAACCCGATATCAAGAGTATTGTTCTTTATCCGTTGGTTAATGAGTTCCGTACTCAATGCATTACAGGTCAATGTAATGTTTTTTTGTTCCCATACGACTTTTGTAAGCCATTTGTTCAAATAAATATCCCACAAACTGGATACTGCACCTATCGACAATGGTGTCAAATCTTCGTCTTCTATCGCTATTTCAATGCGGGCACGATTCCACATATTGAGAATATTCTCGGCATGCAGAACCAGTTTTTCCCCCATCGGTGTTGGCCGAATATTATTTCTGTCTCGTTCAAAAAGCTTGACGCCCAATTCAACTTCAAGCTGGCGTATACGTGCACTAACAGCGGACTGAGTAATAAACAGGTTATCCGCGGCTTTACCAAAGTGCCGAGTCTTATGAATTTCAAGAAATGTTTTTAGAAGATCTGTATCCATTTGTACTATTAAATATTCAACAAATTAGCTACCTTATTAATAGATAAAGCTGATTGTATTAAATAAAATAAATAATGGACAATAAAACTAACATCGGTTGGCGCGAATGGCTGGCACTTCCCAAACTGAATATCCCAGCGATAAAAGCAAAAATAGACACAGGGGCCAAGACCTCTGCCCTGCATACATTTGACCTGGAAAGGATCCGTCGCAAAGGAAAGGATATCGCCCGGTTTAAAATCCATCCCTTACAAAAACGTACTGACGTCGTAATTAACTGTGAATCCGAAATTGTCGATATCCGCAATGTAAAAGATTCCGGTGGTCACGGTGAACAACGTTTTTTTATTGAAACACCCATCGAAATTGCAGGCAAAAAATGTAATATTGAAATTAGTCTCACTAATCGTGAGGACATGTTGTTCAGAATGTTATTAGGCAGAACCGCCTTAAAAAATAATCATTTTATTGTTGATCCTGCAAAATCATACCTTTGCGGCAAACACATTGCTGAAAAATATAAAAATCAAATAAAACGGAAAATAAAATGAAGATTGCTTTGCTATCCCGAAATAAAAACCTTTATTCAACCCGAAGATTGATTGAGGCCGCAGAAGAACTGGAACATGAAATACATGTACTGGATGTTTTACGTTGCTATATGAATATCACCTCACTCCACCAGGATATTCACTATAAGGGCGATGTCCTTAGCGGTTTTGAAGCCGTCATACCCCGTATTGGTGCCTCGGTAACCTTCTACGGTACGGCAGTATTACGACAATTTGAAATGAAGGGTGTTTATCCATTAAACGAATCCGTCGCAATTTCCAGATCGAGAGACAAACTCAGGGCATTGCAGTTACTCTCACGTAAGGGTATCGGTTTGCCTGTTACCGGTTTTGCAAACAAACCGGACGATATTCCCGATTTAATAACAATGGTCGGCGGAGCACCTTTAGTCATCAAGTTATTACAAGGTACACAGGGTATAGGGGTTGTACTTGCTGAAACACAAAATGCAGCAGAGAGCGTGATTGAATCGTTTCTGGGATTAAAAGCCAGTGTACTGGTACAGGAATATATTAAGGAAGCAGAAGGTGCAGACATCCGTTGTTTTGTGATAGGTGAAAAGGTCGTTGCAGCTATGAAAAGACAAGGTGCCGAAGGAGAATTCCGTTCCAATATCCACCGTGGCGGTTCAGCAAGTTTAATCAAGATAACTCCGGAAGAACGTTCAACAGCAATTCGTGCAGCAAAAACTATGGGATTGAATGTTTGTGGGGTTGATATCCTGCGTTCCAATCATGGTCCTGTGGTCATGGAAGTAAACTCTTCTCCCGGGCTCGAAGGAATAGAAAAAGCAACGGGTAAAGATATCGCCAAAATGATAATTACGTTTATAGAAAAGAATGCCAAGCAAGGCAAAACGCGCACTAAGGGAAAAGGTTGAATGCGTGAACCTATAACGATTGGTAAATACACAATTAACCCCGGTGAACGCACGACACTGGATTTACCTGTTCCCAGTCTTTATACCCACACTGAACTTGAATTACCCGTTCATGTTTTTCACAGTAAGCGTCCTGGCCCAGTGTTGTTTCTATCTGCTGCAATACATGGTGATGAAATAAATGGTGTCGAAATTATTCGTCGTGTTCTACGGCACAAATCTATTAATAGAATCAAGGGTACGCTCATCGCTGTACCGGTTGTTAACATCTACGGGTTTATTAATCAATCACGTTACCTTCCCGACCGGCGTGATTTAAACCGCTCATTCCCAGGTTCTGAAAGAGGCTCTCTGGCGGCGCGAATGGCCAATCTTTTTTTGAACGAGATTGTTGCTAAATGTACCCATGGTATTGATATACATACGGGTGCAATTCATAGAGAGAACCTGCCACATGTCCGGGCGGTACTGGACGATGAAGAGACAGAACTGATGGCCCGTGCCTTTACTTCCCCGGTAATACTAAATACTTCAATTGTTGAAGGATCCTTACGTGAAGCAGTAGAACAAAAGGGAATTTCCGTTATTGTTTACGAAGCCAGTGAAGCTTTACGCTTCGATGAAATTTCCATTCGTGCAGGAGAAAAGGGAATTATCTCTGTTATGCGGGCAATTGGCATGTTGCCAAAACTGAAAAGCAAAAAGAAGTTAGTTAATCCTATTGTCGCGCGTTCCAGCACCTGGATCAGGGCGCCTCAAAGTGGCATCTTAAGAACGGTCAAATCACTTGGGACGTTAATAGAAAAAGATGAACTTTTGGGTATCGTCTCTGACCCTTTTGGAGAAGTGGAAGAAGAAATCCTGTCTCCGTTTAACGGGATCATTATTGGTCGCACGAATATCCCTTTAGTTAATGAAGGAGAAGCCTTGTTTCATATTGCACGTTTTAAAAGTACCAGTACTGCAGCGGATGAAGTCGAAACCTTTCACAATGAACTGGATCCTGCTACTGATATCAGCACACCCAAAGAACCACCCATCCTGTAAATTACTTTATATATTCCTTTGCCAATGTTTCGGCGCGCATCATCTGGTTGGGAAAGAGTTTATGTTCGTCTGCAATGCCCTGCATCCTGCGAGCCGCATGTGGATTACTATTTTTATTCGCAATATATAACCACATATAGGCAGTAACATAATCTTGATCTACGTAATCTCCATTCTCATACATTACACCTAGATTATATTGAGCATCTGCCAAACCATTTTTTGCTGCCTTCTCAAACCACTCCTTTGCCATTTTATAATTTCTGGGCACGCCGAGTCCCAGATAATTTTGTATTGCCAGATAATTTTGCGCTACAGGATCACCTTGCTCAGCAACCGGCAACCAGTGTCTATAGGCTTGTTCATACTCACCCTGTTCAAATAAGGTTTTTGGATCACCCTGTTCAGAACAGGCAAACAGGATAAAAATAACTGCCGGGAAGAATAAATAAATCTTTTTATTCTTCATACAAAACTGAAACTATTTTTTATTTTTTTTCTTATCTTTCTTCTTATCCTTTTTATCTTTTTTATTTTTCTTCTTGTCTTTTTTATTTTTCTTGTCTTTCTTTGATTTTTTATCCTTCGATTTCTTTTTCTTCTTGCCAGCTTTTTCTGCCTTATGAACCATTATCGCTGACTTTGCCAATATAGTTGGTGCTTCTTCATTTAGCAGTTTTTTCGCTTCACTAATAACTGTTGTTGCCCGTCCAGGACTAAATCCCGGAGCATCCGCCAGTTTTTCAACGCCATATTTTATTAAAGCTTCGGCAGTGGTTATGCTTTTGCTACTAAGATAAACGGCTGTCTTGGGACCGATCCCTCTAACTTTATTTACTGGCGTTGTCAGTATTACCCCTCCCATATGGAAATTAAACAAATTTATGTTC
>JBNLAL010000050.1:0-8215 GCA_050302115.1 Gammaproteobacteria bacterium
TTTCTCATTTTCTTTGTTCCTCTCCTGCAGCTTGAATTGATTATTGATTGCAGTTTCATTTCTTTATCGCTCTATCATAGATATGGCTTCTTGGTTTTTACCGTTGCGGTTGCTTCTTTTTCTATATCTACCTTATTTTTCGCTTCTGATTGCGCCTCAGTCTGAAAATCTCCTTTTCTGAACCAATATTGAGTGTTGAATCTATCCATTGCCTGTAAATCTACATTAACATTTTCAAACCAACAAAGATTAGAACTACGGAAAAAATACGCTTTAAGATTTTAACTGGAAGGAAATGCGCGAGTTTGGCACCTAGAGGCGCAGAAAAAACAGTCATGGTAATAATGATTAAGGCCGCTGGCCAGTAAAGATATCCTATCGAATGTGCCGGTAAATCCGGGTTATCAAGCCCCGTGATGATTAAGGCTGAAGTACCTGCAATGGCAATTGGAAAACCACATGCGGCAGATATAGCAACTGCGTTTCGAATATTCACATTACATAACAATAGAAAAGGGACCGTCAAAGTTCCACCGCCAATTCCAAGTAATGTTGAAAGAAAGCCGATACCACTGCCTGAAAAAATCATTCCCGCTGTTGCCGGGGGTTTTAATTTTGCTGCAGGCTTCAGTTCCAGACCAATCTGGATGGCCACTGTGATCTCAAAAATCCCAAAAATAATTCTTAATGCATTGCTTGATACTGTATCAGCAAGAACGGCCCCCAGACATGCCCCCAGCAATATCCCTAAAGCCAGTTTGTAAACGTATGTCCAAACAACCGCCTCCTTTTTATGATGGATATAGGTGGCAGAAATTGAAGTTACGATAATAGTAGCCAGTGATGTCGTCACCGCCATTTGCATAATAGTGGTTGCCGGAAATTCCTGTTGCAAAAACAGATAATGCAAAACAGGCACAATGATAATTCCGCCACCGAGACCCAACATGCCGCCTATCAAGCCGGCGAACAGACCAGCCAACGCATAAATAATTATTATTATCGGAGTTAATTCAGCAATCATGATTTATTTTATCTTGTATTAGTGTCATATAGGCACACTATCTGCAGTATTTTATCTCGTATCTATGTTACTGTTGTACAGAGAAAATTGTTGCGAAAATAGGGCTAAATCGAGAAAATTCTCAGGTTATTTTTGTTTTACATTTAAATGCGATTAATTGATTGTTTTAAACCTGCCATCGTATCTGCGGATGTCATTAAAGCAGCCCGCTTTATTTTTTCGTCTTTTTGTTGTTTTCTGCTTTTAACTCTATCACAGAATGTATTTGCAAAATCTATTGAAGAACAGCGAAAAGACTATCTGGCAGCAAAAAAAGCTCTTGAAACAAAGCAATACAAAACTTTTGGCAAGATTGCAAATACGCTAAAAGACTATCCTCTATATTCCTATCTACGCTATGAATACCTGAGAAAAAATTTATGGAAGGTAAAAGATGAAGAAATGATCCATTTTTTCAAACATCATAGTGACTTACCGATGGTGGAAAATCTCCGAACTACATGGTTAAAACTACTGGTTCGTCGTGGACATTGGCAAACCTTTCTCGATAACTACACTGCCCAAACTGATGCTACCTTACAGTGTTACCAATTACAGGCAAGATTAAAAACACATAATGAAAACTTCTTATTGGAAGATATACGCAGTATCTGGCTGACAGGGAAATCATTACCGCCACAATGTGATCCTGCTTTCGAGTTATTATATAAAAGTAATTTAATGACGAATGAACTGGTGTGGGAACGTATTCGTCTGGCCATGCAAAGCCATCAAATAAACCTGACCAGTTATCTCAGCAAACGCCTAAACCCGGAATATAAAAAACTGGCGCAAACCTGGATCAATATCCATCACAACCCATTTAAATACACACGCAATCCAAATCTTGATGATAATGAGATTGGCAGGGAAATTTTAACTTATGGTATTTTGCGATTAGCTCGACAGGATGTAAAAAAAGCCGTGCAACGTCTGGATGAACTAAAAGACAAATATTCTTTTATTCCAGGTGAGGTTGCAGAAATCGAAAGAACACTTGCCGTACGCGCAGCAAAAAGCAAGAGCCCACTTGCAAAACAATTACTTGATCAAATTGATACCTACCATATCAATGATGATGTTTTTCACTACCGTTTAAAAACAGCATTAGCTGATCTCGACTGGCCTTTATTAAAAAGATGGACCAGTGGTGATGCGCCTATGGACGAAATTAAATTACGCTGGCGTTACTGGCATGCAAGAGCATTGGAAGAAACAGGAGAAAAGGATAAAGCTTTTAAAATCTATTCTGAACTTGCTTCTGAACGTAATTACTACAGTTTTTTAGCAGCGGATAAAATTAATGCTCCGTATAATATGAATCATTATCCATTACCGGAAAACCGCGAAGAACTTAATCGCATCGCTTCATTACCTGCCATAAAACGTGCATATGAACTATTCAACCTTGGATTTACCTATCCGGCCCGGCGTGAGTGGTATCACGCTGTTAACAAGATGACCAGTTACCAAATGCAGATGGCAGCAAACCTGGCAACCCAATGGGGCTGGTATGATCGTGCTATTTTTACTATGGCACGTGCAGAAGCCTATGATGATCTCGTTTTACGTTTCCCGGTGATATTTTCGGATCTACTGGATAAATACGCAAAGAAACGTGGACTGGATCCCAGTTGGGTGTATGGTCTGGTCAGGGCAGAAAGTGCATTTATTGAAGATGTACGTTCACCCGCTGGAGCACTTGGTTTGATGCAAGTGATGCCAAAGACCGGACAACTAACAGCAAAAAAAATCGGATTGAAAAACTTCAGACCCTATAAATTAAAACAGGCAGAAACAAATATCCCGATAGGTAGTGCTTATATGAAACAGATGCTGGAAAAATTTAATGGCAACATGGTCCTGGCAACTGCTGCCTATAATGCCGGTCCCCATCGTGTTACCAGATGGTTACCTAAAACAGGTTGTAAGACGCCTGATGTCTGGATAGAACAAATTCCATTTAATGAAACACGCAAATATGTAAGCCGTGTATTATACTTTGCCAATATTTATGATTGGCGATTGAATAACGAGATCAAACCGTTAAAGGAACGTATGGCATTAGTTACTTCAAATAAAAAAGGACTGGACTCAAATTTAAGTTGTACACAAATAAAAATATCGGATAACCGGCATGTTAATTAAGCGAATTGCAGTACTTGGTGGCACCGGTTTTGTAGGGCGTTCCGTTTGTAACCTTTTATCAAGCAAAGGTTACGAAATAAAAGTACTGACACGTAACCGGGAATATAACCGGGAAAATATGATTTTGCTGCCTGGCCTCGATCTGGTCGAAACCAATATCCATAACCAGGAACTACTCACTCAACAACTTGCTGATTGTGACGCTGTTATAAATTTGGTCGGCATATTAAATGAAAAAAGAAATAATGGAGAAGGCTTTAAAAAAGTACATGTCGAACTTGCCAGGAAGATACTTGAAGCCTGTAGAACGAATAATATAAAACGTATCCTGCAGATGAGTGCCTTAAATGCAGATGCAAATGATGGATTAAGTCATTATTTACGCACTAAAGGTGAAGCCGAAAATTTATTGCACGAAAACAATACAGGAATACATGTGACCAGCTTCCGTCCTTCTGTGATCTTTGGCTGTCACGACAATTTTTTTAATCGTTTTGCCAATTTGTTAAAATTGACACCGCTAATTTTTCCGCTCGCCTGTTACAACAGTAAGTTCGCCCCGGTATATGTATTGGATGTTGCATCCATGATGGAGCGCACATTGAAGGCACCGGAAAGTTATGGAGCACGCTATCAGTTATGCGGCCCAAAAACATATACCTTGCTTGAACTTGTCCAATATACAGCAGAAACACTTGGGCTAAACCGTAAAATTATTCCGTTAAATGATATTCTTTCCCGAATTCAGGCTGCCATTTTTGACTTTGTTCCAGGTAAACCTTTCTCGACTGACAATTATCTTTCTGCAAAAAAAGACAGTGTTTGTCATGTTCATGACCTGGCCCGTTTTGATATTGATGCAAGATCTTTAGAAAGTATTGTTCCTCAATACTTAACAAATAATTACTACCGAAGCCAATATATGGGATTTCGCAGGGTAGCCAGACGTAGCTGATCGCAAAATAAAATTTTCTTCTCTTTAAACTTGTCGTTGCGAACGTTCACAGGCAAGATAATTAAAACTTCAATATAAATAGATTAATGCAAACATATCTCGTTGGTGGTGCTGTACGTGACAAATTACTCGGACTTCCTGTCAAGGATCGGGACTGGGTAGTCGTGGGCACAAGCCCGGAAGAGATGATTAAGAAAGGCTTTAAAGCTGTTGGCAAGGATTTCCCTGTATTCCTGCACCCGCATACCAAGGAAGAATATGCGCTTGCACGCACCGAACGAAAATCAGGCAAAGGTTATAAAGGCTTTACCTTTCATACTTCCCCTGAAGTTACTTTGGAAGATGACCTGCAACGAAGGGACCTGACTATTAATGCTATTGCAGAAGATGAAGCCGGCAACCTCATAGACCCCTTTAACGGTGCCGCTGATATAAAGGCAGGTGTATTGCGGCATGTTTCACCGGCATTTGTTGAAGATCCATTACGGGTTCTACGAATTGCCCGGTTTGCCGCAACGCTAGGTTTTAAAGTAGCAAAGGAAACCTTACATCTCTTATCAGAAATTGCTGCATCCGATGATATTGAGGCACTGGTTCCTGAAAGAGTCTGGGTAGAAACAGAAAAAGCCATGGCAGGAAAATACCCCGCGCGATTTATTCTTGTACTACGATCCTGTAATGCATTGGCAAAATTATTTCCCGAGATTGAAGTCCTGTTTGGTATTCCGCAACCGGAAAATTACCATCCGGAGATTGACACGGGACTGCATACCATCATGAGTTTAAATCAGTCCACACGTTTGTCTGAAGACCCTTTAGTTCGTTTCGCCGTATTGGTTCATGACCTGGGTAAGGGCAACACTCCAAAATCCGAATGGCCGAGTCACCATGGACATGAAGAACGTGGAGTTAAGCTAATCAATAAACTCTGCGATCGTTACCGTATTCCTAACAAGTATCGGGAACTGGCTTGCAAGGTCTCGAAACATCACCTGGAATGCCACCGAATTACAGAGATGAAACCGGAAACGATATTAAAAAAACTGGAACAACTGGATGCCTTCCGAAAGCCGGAACGATTCAAACAGTTTTTGCTCGCCAGTGAAGCTGATGCACGTGGGCGCGCCGGTTTCGAAGAGCGGGATTATCCACAATCTGATTTTTTTCTTAAAGCATTTAGTGCTGCTAAAGAGGTTGATAGTCAAGCACTGCAGGAAGAAGGCTTTGAGGGCAAAGCGCTTGGCCAGGAAATAAGAAAACTACAAGTTGAAAAGATTAGGGCCTTATTAAGTTAAGACGCCCCGGTTCGACGATATCTGACACGCGTACCATGTTCCAGCGAGAACAGAATTTCATCCGCGTGCAATTCCCATGGAAAAAAACATCCTGAAATATTGGCATTGGCAAAACTAGCCCCTTCAAGTTTTGCCTTACGGAAATCAATGCCACGCAAATCGGTCATACGAAAATAGGCATTCTCGAAATTAATATTGTCCGCATTCAAACCTTTCAGATCAATACGACTCAGATCAGTACCACTCAAATCATACTCTAAAGAAACATCCCGTTTTTCATTAAATTTTCTGATCTCACCCATACGCAGTAATTGAAACATTTCATCATCAAGTACTCTTGGTTTTGACATAACTACTCCTTGAACAACTTCTTTATTGAGGATCAATATCGGCAGATTTTTACCATGCCTTTAGAAGTATAGATTATAGTCAAGATAAAAAATCAGAATTACCACAAATTCGAAAATTGTCAGACAAACATCACTATTAGAACAAAACCTAATAGGATTCGATAAATTACAAAAGGTAGCATGCCTATCCGATCCAGAAATTTAAGGAAGAAATGAATAGCAAGAAAAGCACTTACAGCTGAAAATATTGCGGTAATAATGAAATTAATTACACCAATACCTTCACCCATCTGTAACACTTTTAACGATTCATAGGCACCGGCAGCAACGATAATAGGTACTGCCATCAAAAATGAAAATCGTGCGGCGCTGCTTCGATCAAGTCCTAACATTAATCCAGCCGTCATGGTAATACCTGAACGTGATGTACCTGGCACCAAAGCAAGTGCCTGTGCCAAACCGATTATAACTACATCTCTTATATTTAATTGTTCCATCTGTTTAATATGTTTTGCAGTAACATCTGCAAACCAGAGCAACATACCAAAAACAATCGATGCAACTGCAATAATTAATGGATCGCGTAAGTAAGTTGAAACAACGTCCTTTAATATAAAACCGGCAACTAATACAGGAATACTGGCAATTGCCAGATACCAGAACAATTTGCTATCAATAGTATCTATCTTACGTTGTATTATTGAGTTTATTCCGGCAATTAATATTTTCGATATATCCTTCCTGAAATAAAATACAACAGCGACCAGGCTGCCAAGATGTGCGGCCACATCAATAGCCAGTCCCTGGTCTTGCCATTCAGTTAATAAAGGCACCATGATTAAATGAGCCGAGCTGGATACCGGCAAGAATTCAGTAATGCCCTGAACTAATGAAAGCATGATGATTTGTATAATTTCCAAAAGATGCCCCTATAAATTGAAATATTTTTATGAAGACGAGACGCGAACTTTTAACATCGTAAAAAGTAAAACAACAAAGTATTCAATAAAATAAACACTTTATATGGGAAGAAAAACGGCCGTAGCCATTCTCTGTATTACCGTCTTGACCGTTCTGTTCTTTTTACCCGCCATTATCGTAGTTATATTATCCTGCGTCGCAATCAATTTACCAAACAAACGTTCATAACTCAGGTTAATCACCTCTTCCTCTGGCAATGAATTACTATATAAAAATAATTCACCTTTTGAATCAATATCATGCTCCAGTTTCCAAATAGCTATCTCTATATTCCGCGCACAATTATAAAGCTTTTGCGGTTCAACAGTATCCAACATGTAAAACTCGGATTTATAATCATAGGATTTCATGATCATGGATAACAAACCGGCAATAAAAACAAATACTCGATCACCCTGATATTCTTCATTAAAAGTGAGTTTGATTAACTCCACATCGTGTTTGCCTTCAAACTCCGGAAAATCCCATTTATGTTCAAGATCAAACAACCTGACAATGTGCTCTTGTGGTAGTTTGAGTTCAGACTTCTTTAACTCTCGAGGATTACGTTTATAAAGTTTAACCATCAGCTCTTTTAACAGGTTTCTGGACTGCCTGATATGTACATCCAGAACATTATCGATATCCGACTTGGCGATCTGTGATATACCTGTCCCCTCATTAGCGGGTTTATTCTCACGTACTACCTTATCATTACAAGCGGACAAGCCCGGAAAAACAAACATTAAAAATATTAATAATCGCAACATAATCAAAGGCGGGAACGTTGATCCATGATGGAAAAACCTTTCAAGGGTTTATCGAATTTCTTTGTTAATGCCATAACCTTGAACCGTTCTCCCATTTCAGCTGGCAGAGTCAACATTCGAATCTGTTGGGCAGTTTTAGTTTGTTCTTTTATATCCATAGACATCATATCTGACATTAATTCTTCAAGACCACATGCCATAAGAAAATAGGCTTGAGTTGTATAACCGCTTAACTGCATACCAATCATATCTCCTGCTTCAGCTAAACAAGTAAAATCAACAGAAGCAGTTATATCTTGCAGACCAGGATAAAGAAAGGGATCAGAATGTACGCGGTGCCTATAGTGACAGAGTAAAGTGCCATCAATTCTTTCCGGATGATAAAACTCTTTGGCAGGATAACCGTAATCAATAAATAGCATCACCCCCTGTTTTAATATTTTTTCAAAGGCGCTTAACCAAATTGTTAAACCCGGGTTATATTCTGAAACATAATTATCAACAAACTTATCAGGCAACCTGTTTTCAAGCAGGGTTAACTTCTGGAGAAATTCACTATCAGCGTCTTCTTCCAGCCAGTAAAAACCATCCTCTTTAAAACCAACTTTCAACTCCTTAAAAGATACAGTTGTCCTTTTAAATCGCTTGACTGGCAAGGCATCCAGAACCTCATT
>JBNLAL010000051.1:0-8159 GCA_050302115.1 Gammaproteobacteria bacterium
ATTACCTGTGATGTTTGGGAGCATGCATATTACATTGATTACCGCAATGCGCGACCAAAATATATGGAAGCTTTCTGGAATCTTGTAAACTGGGAGTTTGCTGCAGACAATCTGAATAAGTAATCGGTTAAACAAAAACCACTCAGGTTAAAAGAATGGCAGCCTCAGCAAGGCTGCCTTTTTTATTTGTAGGAATGTAAACAGAAAAATGAGTAATTCATTAATGTCAAACTATCAACCATTGGCTATCGAGTTTGTGAAGGGATCGGGCGCATGGCTTACAGATGCGGACGGTAATCGTTACCTGGATGCATTAAGCGGTATTGCTGTTTGCGGGTTGGGTCACGCCCATCCAAAAGTACAGGAGGCTATAGCTGATCAGGCAGCAAACCTGATCCATACCTCGAATTTGTATCGCATCCCATTACAGGAAAAACTGGCAGACAAACTGGTCGAACATTCCGGAATGGAAACTGTGTTTTTTGCTAATTCCGGTGCCGAAGCCAATGAAGCAGCGATCAAACTGGCACGACTTTATGCCAGTAATAATGAAATAAAGGACCCGGTAATTGTAGTAATGGATAAAAGTTTCCATGGCAGGACCATGGCAACATTAACAGCAACAGGAAACCCGAAGGTTAAAAAAGGTTTCGACCCTTTGGTTGAAGGCTTTAAACATATTCCCTACAACAATATTGATGCATTAAATGAGATCGGTGAAACAAACCCGAATATCGTTGCTGTAATGGTGGAACCCATATTAGGTGAAGGTGGCGTTGTGATTCCCGATGAAGGCTATCTGAAAGCTGTAAGACAATTTTGCGATGAACATAATTGTTTAATGATGGTGGATGAGATCCAGACAGGTATGTGTCGCACCGGTAAATGGTTTGCCTTTCAACATGAGAACATCATGCCGGATGTTATGACGTTGGCAAAGGCATTGGGTAATGGTGTACCCATTGGTGCTTGTCTTGCTAGAGGTAAGGCCGCTGATTTATTTCAACCAGGTAGTCATGGGTCTACCTTTGGGGGTAACCCTTTAGCAGCAAGGGCTGCGTTAGCCGTAATTGAAGTACTTGAAGCATATAAACTGGATAAACGCGCTGATGAATTGGGGAATCGAATATTAAAAGGGTTTAAAACAGCATTAAATGGCATGAACGGGATTAAAGCTATCCGTGGTAAGGGTTTAATGCTGGCTATTGAACTGGAACAGGATTGCCCAGATTTGGTAAAACAGGCATTGGAAAAAAATTTATTAATTAATGTAACTGCCGGTAACGTGATTCGATTATTGCCACCGTTAATTTTAAGTGATGAAGAAGCGGATCAAATCGTTTCTATACTAAGTGAATTATTAAAGTGTTATTTGACTCAGGTATAACATTATGGAACCGAGACATTTTTTAACATTAAACAGTTTTAGCCGGAATGAGCTGGAATCGATTATTAACCGTGCCTCATTTCTGAAAAAACAATTTCAGAATAAAGTACCCGAAACAACATTGAATAATCGTGTATTAGGGATGATCTTTGAAAAATCATCAACACGTACACGTGTATCTTTTGAAGCAGGAATGGCGCAGTTAGGTGGTCATGCTATTTATCTTTCACCTGCAGGTAGTCAACTGGGTCGGGGTGAACCGATTGAGGATACTGCACGCGTACTATCCAGAATGGTCGATTGTGTCATGTTAAGAACCTTTGAACATGAGCGTATTGAAACCTTTGCCAATTATTCTGATGTGCCAGTGATAAATGGTTTATCGGACAGTTTTCATCCGTGTCAGTTATTGGCGGATCTATTAACCTATACTGAGATGCGCGGTTCAATCGAAGAAAAAAAAGTGGTCTGGCTTGGTGATGGAAATAACATGTGTCATTCTTATATGAATGCGGCAAAAATATTTAATTTTCAATTGACCGTTGCCTGTCCAAAGGGGTTTGATCCTGATACAGATGTTCTCGAATTAAATGAAAACTTTGTCACGATTGAACGTGATCCGGTTAAGGCAGTGGCCAATGCGGATCTGGTTGTGACTGATGTTTGGGCAAGTATGGGCCAGGAAGAAGAACAAAAAGATCGTATGAAAAAATTTATTAAATATCAGGTAAATTCAGATTTAATGTCGCATGCAAAAGATGATGCATTGTTTATGCATTGTTTGCCCGCACATCGTGATGAAGAAGTTACGGCCGAAGTGCTTGAAGGTCCACAAAGTGTAGTGTGGGAAGAGGCCGGTAATAGATTGCACTCACAAAAAGCATTGCTTGAATTCTTAATCGCGTAAAGTATGCATTTTCTTTTAAGTAACGATGATGGCTACCAGGCCCCTGGTTTGGCCGCAATGGCCAAAGCATTAGACCAGATTGGAAAAGTAACTGTTGTTGCTCCGGATCGTGACCGTAGTGGAGCCAGTAATTCATTAACTCTGGATGCACCATTGTATGTAAAACAGGATCATCGGGGATTCCATTATGTTAATGGTACCCCGACCGACTGTGTGCATCTTGCAATAACCGGTTTACTTGATGAAGAACCGGATATGGTCATCAGTGGAATTAATTCAGGAGCAAATTTAGGGGACGATGTCCTTTATTCGGGGACGGTTGCTGCCGCGATGGAAGGTCGTTTTTTAGGTTGTCCTGCGATTGCCTTTTCTTTGGCAGGAGAACAACCTGATGATTATTCAACTGCAGTAAAAGTCGCTATTCGGGTGATTAACTCTGTTGTTGAACATTATGAAGCACAGGAATTGTTGTTAAATGTTAATATCCCATGTATTCCTTATGATGATCTTAAAGGTTATAGCGTTACGCGTTTGGGAAATAGACATAAATCGGAACCGGCACAAGAAGCATTTGATCCAAAAGGTCGAAAAGTTTATTGGGTAGGACCGGTAGGACCGGAACAGGACGCTGGAGAAGGTACGGATTTTCATGCTATTCGCACGAATAAAGTATCGATTACCCCATTACAAGTTGATCTAACGCGACACCAGGCGCTACAGAACGTGTCAGAGTGGATAAAGAGAATTGATAAATGAATATTGAACGTCACGGTATTGGTATGACCTCACAACGTACGCGTGATCGTTTGGCGGATAGATTAGTTGATATGGGAATACAGTCTGAAGAAATACTGGAGAGTATTCGTAAAACACCACGTCATTTATTTGTAGATGAAGCACTCGCCAGTCGGGCCTATGAGAATACTGCTCTACCGATTGGTTTTAATCAGACTATTTCACAGCCTTATATCGTTGCCAAGATGACCGAGGCAATTATTAAAGGACGTCCTAAACTGAATAATGTCCTGGAAATTGGAACGGGTTGTGGTTATCAAACGGTGATCCTGGCGCAGTTTGCAAAGCATGTTTATACCGTTGAACGTATTAACAATCTACTAATAAAGGCGCGAGAACGGTTTCAGAAACTGGGTTATCACAATATTCGTAGTAAACATGCAGATGGTAATATTGGTTGGGCAGCACATGCACCTTTTGATGGCATTATAGTTGCTGCTGCACCGATTGGTGTACCTGAAGCGTTGCTGGAACAATTGGCTATTGATGGGCGTTTGGTGATACCTGTTGGTAAATCAGGCGAACAGAAATTATTATTGATTACCCGAACTAGTGATGGCTATGAAGAGGAATATCTGGATGCTGTCAGTTTTGTACCAATGTTGGGTGGAATTGATTCGACTTGATTGAGACAGGATGATTCGCCGTTTAAATATTGTTGTCAGTTTTTGTGTTATTTTTTTACTCCAGTCCTGTGCGAGTTCTGGTGTGGCTCCGGTCCATAATCGTGGTGAAGTAAAAGAACCTGTCCCAAAAACAACACAACGTAGTTCTAATTCGGAGACAAGAAAAACTACTGAAAGGAGTCAGTATAAGGACAAAAAGGGATACCATATTGTTAATAAGGGTGACACCTTATATTCAATTTCCTGGCGTTATAACCAGGATTATAAAGACCTCGCTGCATGGAATCAGATTGAATCTCCCTATACTATTTATCCTGGACAATTAATACGCCTAAAATCCTTGCCTGAACCAGTTGCAAAACCCGCTCGGACCAAAAAAGGTACACCGCTAAATACGGAAACAATACAGAAAAAAAAGACTACTACTGTAACGGCTAAGAAATCAGTTCCAGCACCTAAATCAATTCAAAAAAAAGAGCAGAAAAAAACGCAATCAATTGCTAAAAGCAATAACAATCCTGCGTTGCCTAAAGGTCCGGTTAAATGGTCATGGCCGACACGAGGAAAGCTTGCAAGATCCAATTCGCCGACTTCTCAAAAAGGTATTGATATAACCGGAAAGACTGGACAAACTGTCAAAGCAGCAGCATTTGGTGAAGTTGTTTACAGTGGGAGTGGACTTCTGGGTTATGGAAAGCTTATTATCATAAAACACAATGAGACGTATTTAAGTGCTTATGCATATAACAGCAAACTTTTGGTCAAGGAAGGTGATAGGGTGACTGCTGGTCAGGCAATTTCCTACATGGGAAAGGATCACACTGGTCGCAGCGTATTACATTTTGAAATACGCAAAAACGGCAAGCCTGTTAATCCAACCAAATATCTCCCAAAAAAATCCGCCTGAAAATTGAATATTGGAGTTTTATGTCCATTAAAGACGAAAACAGAAATTCAAAATCAGAAGATGAGAAAACTGATTTCGATGATGATCCAACATCAGAGGTTTCGGAAGATATCGACGATATGGATGATACCGATGATATGGATGAAAGTATATTGGATAAAGGAAGTAAATCAGAAAAAATTATAGAAGCAGCAATGCCTATTTCCAGCGGCGATCTGGATGCAACGAGATTGTATTTAAATGAAATAGGTTTTTCCCCGTTATTAACAGCAGAAGAAGAAGTTTATTTTGCCCGTAAGGCGTTAAAAGGTGATGAGAGCGCCCGTAAACGCATGATAGAGAGCAATTTAAGGCTTGTGGTTAAAATTGCACGTCGTTATATGAATCGTGGATTAGCGTTGTTAGATTTGATTGAGGAAGGAAATCTCGGTTTGATTCGTGCTGTAGAAAAGTTTGATCCGGAAAAGGGATTTCGTTTTTCCACTTATGCAACATGGTGGATCAGACAAACAATTGAACGTGCACTTATGAATCAAACCAGGACGGTGCGCTTACCTATTCACGTTGTAAAGGAAATCAATATTTATTTGCGTGCAGCACGTAAATTGGCACAAACATTGGATCGTGAACCAAGCCCGGAAGATGTCGCCGAAATGCTGGATCAACCAATCGATGTCGTAAAAAAAATGTTGGGTTTAAATGAACGTGTAACTTCAGTTGATTCACCCAGTCCCTACGACGCTGAAAAATCACTTTTGGATACTCTGCCAGATGAACAAAACCTGGATCCATCTCAACTATTACAGAACAGTGATGTACAGGAACATATCGATACATGGTTGGAATTATTAAGTGATAAACAACGTGCAGTAGTTGAACGTCGTTTTGGTTTACACGGACGCGAGGTTTCAACGTTAGAAGAGATTGGAAATGAATTGGGGGTTACACGAGAGCGTGTTAGACAAATTCAGATCGAAGCAATTAAGCGTTTGAGGCAGATATTGAAACGAGAAGGTTTTTCACTCGATACGTTACATATGGAAGATTAATTACTGGATAAAAAGAGACATGCTACAGCATTTCTTCCTTCATCAATCAACAGGTTATAGCTTCTACAGGCTGCGCCGGTATCCATGACTTCAAAGCCAATATTTTTTGAATTAAGTAATGCCGTAATTTCCGCATCTGGAAATATTAATGTTTTACCTGTTCCTAAAATAATTATTTCTGGTTGCCACGAAATAACTTGTTCAAGATGTTGCATTGCAAAACATGAATAACCTTCTTCAAGCCAATTTTCGATCAAACGGTCTTTGGAAATGATGATGTTTGAATTTACTACTCGATCTTTCGTTTTAAACGAATTATCTGAATAGGAAATTATTTTATAAAAGTCGGGATTACTGATATCAAGCTCAATTTTCATTGATATTTTTGTCCTATTGTTTAATTAATACGCATAATAATTATATTGCATTAAAAAAAGAGTATTGGAGGCGATTGTGAAAATAATTTTATTAGGACCACCGGGTGCAGGAAAGGGTACTCAAGCAAATTTAATTAAAGAAAAATTTAATATTCCACAAATTTCAACAGGTGATATGTTACGTGCTGCAGTCAGTGCTGGAACAGAGTTAGGACTTGAAGCGAAGAAAGTAATGGATGCAGGTGGACTTGTTTCTGATGAATTAATTTTGGGTTTGGTTAAGGAAAGAATTACTCAGGATGATTGTAAAAATGGTTATCTATTTGATGGCTTCCCACGCACAATTGCACAGGCTGAGGGGATGAAAGCTGAGGCTATTGATGTTGACTATGTTGTTGAAATTAAAGTAGAAGATGAGGCCATTATCAAGCGTATGAGCGGTCGTAGAGTACATATGGCATCAGGCCGTACTTACCATATTGAGTTCAATCCACCTAAAGAAGAAGGCAAGGATGATGTTACTGGTGAACCTCTTGTTCAACGTGATGATGATCAAGAAGAGACAGTTAGAAAACGTTTAACTGTTTATCATGATCAAACATCACCCTTAATAGAATATTACTCAGATCAAACGAACCAAGATGGAACAAAAATAAAATATGTCAGTGTTGATGGTATGCAAGATGTTAATAATGTCATGCAAGATATTTTTTCTAATTTGACTTAAACCACTTTAATTTTTATTTCTATTGAAACGTTGCTGTTGTAAAAATACGATTAAATTCACATAAAAATGTAAACAAATTTAAAGAATTTATAAAAAGTTATAGAAAAAAGATAAAACATGACTATAATTGTTTGCGTGTTACTTTAATGTGATGTATATAGACGTTCTGTTTAAACAATTATTCAGTTACAAGGGGAGTCTCTAACTATGGCAAAGAAGAAGACTGCAAAAAAGAAGAGAAGCGCAGCTAAGAAAAAAACTGCGAAAAAGAAGACAGCTAAGCGTAAAGCTAAGAAAAAAGTAGCTAAGCGTAAGGCCAAGAAAAAAGCTAGCAAGAAAAAGGCTAAGAAAAAGGCCAAGAAAAAAGCTAGCAAGAAAAAAGCTAAGAAAAAGGCCAAGAAAAAAGCAACAAGGAAAAAGGCCAAGAAAAAAGCTAGCAAGAAAAAAGCTAGCAAGAAAAAAGCTAAAAAGAAGGCTAAGAAAAAAGCCAAAAAAAAAGCTAGAAGAAAAACCAGAAGAAGATAAATCGCGGAAATTGACCTCTGGTCAGCGCGATAAAGAACGCAGACAAAAAGCCAGAGCAGTCATCGAAGCGAGAAAAAAACGCCGAAAGGTGTTGATTGAGCACTTGCTAAAGTCTGATTAAATTCAGACAGGTGTGAGTCTCTCTTAAAAATACTGATAGGCCCCGAATTTCGGGGCCTTTTTTATTTATATAATTGTATTTTGCTGTGTATACAGGTTTAATTTGTTGAAAAATGCACAAATCCAGGTGCTAATGGATGAAATTTTCTGTCGGTGTATTAATCTCTTTCTGAATATGTATTCAATCAATTTTTTGCATGCCCAAAAAACGTAAAGTTTCTAAAAAACCTAAAAAACGATCAAAAAAACAGTCCAAACCATTTTTAAGACGTTGGATATTTCATTTACTCGTAATTAGCCTGTGTATTTTCTTATCCTACTGTATGTGGCTTGATTTTCAGGTTCGAAAAGAGTTTGAAGGAAAACATTGGTCAGTACCGGCCAGGGTATATGCGCAACCAGTCGAACTGTATATTGGACGTGATTACACACAGTCGAAATTCATTTCTGAATTAAAACAAAAAAATTATCAGCCAGTTCGTGAATTGTCTGGACCAGGACAATTCAGCAAGCATAATGATTTTTTACAAGTCTATACGCGCCAATTCGCATATTGGGACACTATTGAAGAATCCAGAAAACTACAAATTCATTTCAGGAATGGCATTATTAGCGAGATTAAGGACCTGGATAATGATAGAGAAATCCAGATTTTTCGTCTGGAACCGGATTTGATTGGAAAAATTTTTCCGTTACATGATGAAGATCGTGTGCTCGTTAACATTGGACAAATACCGAA